>DHLT01000025.1:13669-16947 GCA_002405405.1 Ignavibacteria bacterium UBA4661
ATAAGGTTGCAAAAATTGTAAAAGTCGCTTGAGTAGGGCAAAATCAATTGCTTTGCTCACGGCTTCATCATCATTGGGTTTTGCCATTGGCTTTGAGAATTCGTGCGCGGAAGTAACATTGTGTTACAACACATATTTCCAAAAATAGAGAATCCATTAAAAAAAATGAACCTTTTCGCTGTCGTTTGAATATAACAACAAAGAAAAGTTTCGGAGCGTGAAACTCTTTGCATAATTTCGCACCGTTTCATATCATTGCAAAACATAGTTAAAACAAGGGCTTGTGGACTTTTTGACATTTCACGGCAACTTACAATGTCCCACAATAACTATGCTTTTTTGTCATTCATTTGTCATTCAAGAATCCATGAATCAAATTCAAAAAACACCAAGAAGTACGATTTCACGCAAGAAGAAAAAACCACAAAGAGGTGTAGCAATACGAGAGCAAAAGAATAAGTCAGGTACGGTTTCGCTTCGTTTGGACTATACGCACAACGGCAAAAGGCATAGGGACACCTTGAATATCATCTTGACAGGTGATAGGTCTAAGGACAAGGAGTTGAAAGACATGGCAGAGATTATCCGTGCAAAAAAACAGTACGAACTTCTTGCAGAGAAAAACGAACTACCAAGACCAAAGAGCAACAGAGCGGACTTCTTGCAATACTTTGAAGAACTTTCACGCACCCGAAAGAAAAACAACGTTTGGAATAATGCCGTAAAGCACTTGCGAACATTCTGCAAGGGTGTCCCCTTGCCTATGAGAGCGATAACCGTTGATATGGTCGAGCGGTGGAAAAGCTATCTACTAAATACCGTATCGAGAAACTCCGCTTCGACATACTACAATGCTTTTCGTACAGCAATAAATACGGCTTTTCGGAGCGAACTAATAGCAAGTAATCCATGCGCTAAAACACCCGCAATATCGGAGCGGGAAACAGACGTAGAGTATTTGACTATCGAAGAGCAAAAAGCAATGGAGAGTATCGAGTACAGCACACAAGCGATACAAAGGGCTTTTCTTTTTGCTTGTTGTACAGGGCTTCGCCTAAGCGATGTTTCGGCTTTGACATGGAATGACATAGAACGAGGCAAAAAGGAAAAGCAGATACAAGTACGACAAAAGAAAACCGATGGCACCGTGTTAGTATTCCTTGCACAGAAAACTCTACACTATATCGGCAAAAAGCCAAAGCAAGCAAAAGAAACCGATAGAGTGTTTCCCATATCGAGTAGTTACGCAGTGATAAGTAAGCACGTAAAACGCATGGCAGAGCAAGCGGGAATAAAGAAGCGGGTTACGTTTCACGTAAGCAGACATACGTTTGCAACCTCACTACTTACACAGGGTGCTTCGTTGTACGCAGTGTCGAAATTGCTTGGACACAAGAGCATAAAAGAGACAGAGCGATACGCCAAACTAATCAACGCAAAATTAGAGGAAGTAGCGTTTCTTGTGGATAGCTTCTAGCACAAAAGCAAAAAGCCCCTGCATAACGATATACAAGGGCTTTTTTACGAAGCAAGACAAAAAACTATTTCAAAAAATGCTCCACAGCTTTCGACAAAGCAAGGATTGTGCCCGTACCACCAAGTATTTTCCATACTAAAGCATTTTGTGCGTTTTGCATGTCGAAGATGCGAGATTCGAGTTTTTCAAATCGAGCATCTACCTTATCAAATCGAGCATCTACCTTATCAAATCGAGCATTTACCTTATCGAATCGAGCATCTACCGAAGCAAACTCTTTCTTTGTTTCCTCTCTGTGGGATTGTATCTCACTACGCACCGAAGCAAACTCTTTACCCGAACTTTCACGCACAAGGGCAAATTCTTTGCGTGTTTCCTCTCTATGTGCTTTGACTTCTTCACGATTGACAGCCATTGTAAGCACAACCTTATCTTCAAAAGTAAGTGCTTCCTGGTGTAGTAGCTTTTGCAGGGCTTCATTGCCTCTTAGCTCTATCCATTGCTCGATGATGTTTGACATGGTTGCACCTTTTAAGTAAAGCTCTCTAAAAATTCATCGAATTCATCCACGAAGAATCTATTTTTTTTCTTTTGTTCGCAGAAATTACAATGCAAAACGATAAGAAACAATGCAGCACGGATAAACAAAGATAAAGCACTATGAAAAAACGAAATCATTCTACTAAGTTATCGAATCAAGGTACTAAGGAAAAAGAAGATGCTTTCTTATATCTTGATTACGAAGAACAACCTCGTAAAAGTAGAATAGAAATACTCAAAAACCAACTTTTAGAAAAGCAAAAAGCCCACGAATCAGAAGCGCGAAAAATTCGTAACGCTATCATAGAAGAAGGGGATAAACTCATACGAGCCATGCACAACGGGAATTACGAAGACCTTTATACAACTACTGAGGAAAAGCCAAAAACCTTTGTCGAAAAATTCACCAAGAAACACGATTTCACGCAAGAAGAAAAGCCGAAAACCTTTGTACCAAAATTCAAACAAAAGACCACCCAAAAGCAAGCACCAAGCAGAAAAACAAGGTATCGTATCAGTCTTTCGGTATTGACATATCTTCTTGTCAAACACGGTGTAGATAGCTACGCAACAAGCATAGAAGTACTATACGAAGCCGTATCAAAATACTTTCGCAACAAAGAGAGAAATAAGTTTCTCTTTGCATCATTCAAGCGAAGCATTTACGAAGCACGGAGAAACGAAGCACCACCCAAACGAAGCACCGAAGCCGATATAGACAAAGCCGAAAGAGTTTTTCTATCACTCATAGACAGTATCAAGAGCGCACTGAATAACCATTGACATTTTTTGCGCACTTTCTTAGACATTTTTCACGCAAAGAAAAGCACTGCAAAGCGCGTAAAATCTACTTCGCAGGGATTGCATCGAGGGGAGAAATTAGGGGAAAATAAAGTGATAATTCCCTTGCGAAAAATGCACCTTTTTAGTGCGAAGTTGCAGCGTACCACAGTGTTTTTCACTATTAGGGAGCGATGTGCAATGACAGCAGAGCAACACACACAGAAAGAATACTTGCAAGCAAAATACCTTGTGAGTATCGGACTATTTCCAAGCACTCAAGCGGTGCGCAATGCAGTATTTCGCGGGTTATTACCCGCTTCGCACTTAGGCAGACGGCTTGTATTCAAGCGTACCTATATTGAGGTCGTTATCGCTGTAGGCAAGCAACCATAGATCTAAGAGCCAAAGCCCACGCAGTAAGACGAATCACTTTTCTAAGCGCACGACAAATCCGATACGGTGCTTGCCATACACCTTG
>DHLT01000099.1:0-1062 GCA_002405405.1 Ignavibacteria bacterium UBA4661
GTCTTTTCGATAATTCCCTTCACGATTTTTTTGTTCGAAATACCATGAAAAAATACCATTCACATCAATGAGCGAACGATAGGTGTTGCGTACACGATAGAGAAATTCTAAACTCTTGAGCGAAGCAACTTCAAAGCGGATATCATAACATGGTGTACCATTACGGTCTACAGGTTTGGGTTCGATTTTGAACATGCCCGAGCCGGCTGTAAGAAAACGGTAGCCCACACGATAATAGAGTTCTTCTCCAAAGCCGAATGCTTCATTCGGTATCGAGCGTAGAGGAAGCGATGATGAGGACGACTGTTTTGCTGATGATTGAGCTGTCAACACTGTTCTCATAGTGCAACACCAACAGAGTATCATCACGGACATGACCACGAAGTGTAATGTTCGGTGAACAAGCAAGTGAGAAAGAAAAATTCTTTGCATGAGATGCTCTCGGAAAAGCAGATAAAAGGTGTTAGACGATGGGATTCACGAAGTGATATAACCAATCTACATATTACCTGCGATATACCATGATGAACCGACTGAAAAAGAGTGGAAAAAGAAGATGTATATTCGCGAGCAGAAGCAGGTCATTGTATCGTATGCTTTGCTTTTGCGACATCTATTTCGAAAAAATATGAATAATGCTTCAACATCCGGATCAGCCGCTCAGGCGCAAATACGCTCGCTAACGGGTTTTCGGGCATATGCTGCTGTGGCTGTTTTGCTCGGGCATATTATGAGCTATGAAGTTCTTTCGGCATCGCCGGTGTGGTGGTTGAACTATGGCAGGTCGGGTGTGAACTGTTTTTTTGCAGTGTCGGGCTTTCTTTTTACGCTGTTGTATTTCGATGTTTTTGATAAAGGCAAGGAAACACTCAAGCAATTTGCTATAAAGCGATTTATACGCTTATATCCCATGTATTTCTTGTTGATTATGGTGGAAGTCATCGGGCGTGGTTTGATCGCCTCGTCCGAGCATGTAGGCAATGTCGCTGCACACTTGACAATGATGCATGGCATGTTCCGAGAATATCGTTTTGCCATCAATCCCCCGGCATGGACAATCAC
>DHLT01000099.1:1203-7388 GCA_002405405.1 Ignavibacteria bacterium UBA4661
GTAGAGCTTTGTTTTTACGCACTTTTTCCACCACTCATTATTCTTTTGGCACGTGGTACGCGATGGCTTGCCGATAAACCCGTTCAACGCTGGGTTGTGCAGTCGCTTGTTGTGCTTCTGCTTGCACAAGCTTTGCAGAATATCGGACGAACAACCTTAGATTTTAAGTATGACATGTTGCATTATGCCGATACAGATAATCCGGGTATCTGGACGGGAACCATCTTTGGTCGATTTATCGATTTTGCATGGGGTATCATCGGTGGTTTGTGGGCTGTACTTCGTCCCGACTCAGTCATTTTTCGCAAGCGGAGTGTTGCAACACTCATCTTCGTTCTTGGCTGTGCTATGCTCTATGCAGTATCGGCATGGACAGATGCGTATGGCGGTGTTGTACAGGCAGGAGTACACGAACCATTCTTGTTTACGGTCTATGGTCGCAGTTATGCACTTGGTGCAACCTTGATTATCCTTGGATTGTATGGCAATTCGTATTGCAATGGTATCTTCGAGCATCGCGTACCGGTGTATATCGGTACACTGTCGTATGCGATTTATCTGACACAGTTTATGTCATTTGGTTCAGTGCATCAACTTGCAATGGCAACAATGGCAGTACTTCGCCCCATGCTTGCCTATAATGAATGGCTTTCTGCTCTTGCAACAACACTTGTCATGCTTCTTGTCTCGGCAATTGCGTATCATGCGCTCGAAGAACCACTCTATAATATGCTTCGCAAACGGTGGGTGAAAAAATAAATCCAAGGAATATATTGATTACGAAAGGATACTCTCATGAAACAACATCATAGCATGAAGGCATTCATTATTCTGTGTTTGTCATGTGTGCTGGGCATAGTTTTGCTTTGCAGTTGCAACATGGTTACCATCACGCCCGATGAACCTGTTCCCGCAGGACGATTAGAAAGCTCGGCATGGTTGGTTGAGTCGAGAATAACACAGTTTTTTATTGCTTATAGTGTGCAAGTATGGCAGTATGATTTCAAGAATAACAAACTCGATATACAGTGGCTGTATCCCAATCCTCCGTACCCGACGGTAAGCAGGTATACCGGTACGTATAATATCCTTGTTGAGCGCGGTCGTATTTATCGCTACTCTGGTAGTACGATACAGGAATCAGATCGAAGAACATATGATTCGATTGCCGAAATTTCGCCGACACGTCTTGTTATTCGCCATATCTATGACCCACAATTAGCTTACATAGTCTTCCAAAATGAAACAACAATCTTCTCTGCAAAACCCTTGAATTATCGCCTGTGGTAATGATATTTCCACAGTGCATGTAGATATGCGTTATTCCAGTGTTCTGTTCTATTGTCAGAACATTTTGTTTTTTGTTCGTTAGAGTTTTGTTCTACTTTTTTACATTTTCTATGGCACTTCGTGAACATTTTGAATCATCCGGTAATATCTTGTTTAATTGGCGCAGTTTTGTGCCACTCGCACTTTTTCCACTCATTGTGATGGCAATGTATTACAGTCATGATTTTACGCCCGAGTACCCGCTCTCTGAGCGATGGAAACTTATTTGTGTTGGTGTGGGATTCTTCGGTGCATTGATTCGTGCTTTAGTCATTGGTATTGTACCGAAGAATACTTCGGGTCGCAACACCGATGGACAACTTGCCGACACCGTGAATACATCGGGTATTTATTCGACTGTTCGTCATCCGCTGTATGTGGGCAATTACTTCATGATGCTTGGCATTGTAATGTGGTGTGGCATTGCGTGGTTGGTAGTGGTCTTTACATTATTGTTTTGGATATACTATGAGCGCATCATGTTTGCTGAAGAAGAATTTCTCCGAAAAAAATTTGGTACTCGCTACGAGGAATGGGCAAATCGTACACCGGCATGGATTCCTTCCTTCAAACACTATGTTCCTGCTGAATTAACCTTTTCGCTCAAGAACATTTTGCGGCGTGAGTATCCGGGATTGTTGAATATGATTCTGTCGTTTGTTATTGTCGAAGCACTCTACGAGTACCTCATAGCACCTATACGTGGATTTCCGCACGCAGGTATCGCACAGGCATGGTGGCTTGCGCTCGGCGGAAGTGCGGGGCTTGCAGTTATTTTACGGTCGTTGAAAAAATACACCACCCTGCTTGATGTCGATGGTCGGTAATGATGGATAATGATACAAATACAACAGGGCAACAATCGTTGAAGATTGTTGCCCTGATTTGTATGGTGAAGTGAAGAAAAAAGTGTTCGGGCAAAGAAATTATGATGCTTGTGCTGAAGGGTGTTTAGCTTGCAAAAATTGCGAGAATAAGCCCCAATGCTGGTAGACGAGAGCCACAATACAGGTCGCCATACCAAGTGCAAGAGGCAGATGCGCTATATCGAAGACAATGTGATACAATACCATATTGACGATAATGGGCGTAGCCAAGGTAATACCTAATGGTACAAATCGTCCTGACAAAAAGAGAAGTCCTGCAGTGATTTCAAGCAGGGTAATGGGTGTGATATATCCCGACATATAGAGCAATTGCAAAAACTCAGGCAATTCGCTAATCTTTGGGGTGGGGGAGAATACCGGTAAAGCGACTTACACCTACGACAGACAAAATAGCACCAAGTACAAAACGAGCCACAAGAAAAACATACTTCATCGCACAACTCCTAATGGTGAAAAAAGAATGAGAGGACGAGGTTATAGCACAATTGGGTGAAGAAAAAAATAATGAACAACTAAACCAACAGTAGTGAACTTACAGGAGATTGCAAGAAAAAGCAACAGGAAAGTATGATGGGGGCACTGATGGTGTGTTATATGGGCTTTTACAAGCAGTTGGCAACTCATGCTTTGTTGACAAAACCCTACTTCCCCTACACAATACGCCGTGCGCGGACACAGGCGAGTAACCACTCTTTTTTGCGTTTGAGTTCGGCAATAGTCATTGCTTCTTGGGGTTTAGCAAAACGTTTTTTCGATTCAACATGCAGAGTGTTGATATTGATTTGCTTACCCATCAGTCGCATCGTCCGCACCAAATCTTGTGCTAAGTCATTACATGCTGTGCGAAGTTCTTGTTCAACCTTCGTGATATTAATTGCTTCCGGTGAGTTCTGAGTAAGTAAGTCAGCAGCGCGTTGCGGTACAGCATCAGACCGCGTCATACCGGGGAAAAGCTCCAAATGATGTTGCTCGGTATGCGTGTGCTTCACATCGGCAAGTTCCCACAGTGGTGCAGTGTTGTCGGTAGCACGAAGTGAGCGTTCTTGTTGGGCGCGTTGCTCCTTAATCTTCATGCCCATTTGCTCTTCATTCGACATCCATTCCAGCAGTTGTACTACACCTGAATCATATGCTACATACATGTCGCAAACATTTTCTTCTTCACGGAAACCATGATAATAGCGCATTCCGCGAAAGATTTGTTGGAGTGTTTTCGAATGCGCACGAACAAGATCGGCTTTAACAATTACGCTAATCGGTTTAATGTCTGTACCTTCGCCGATCATATCGACTTGTACCATAACATCGAGCGCACCATTACGATATTCATCCAGTAAGCGCAAACGCTCATCTTGTGGAACATCCTGACCAATGCGCCCCGAACGGTACTGTGGAAATCGTTCCTGTACAAACTCCAAAATTGAGCGGGCATGATGATTACTCATAGCAATAACCAACAGTTGATGGTTGCGTGGCTCGGCAGGGCTGTGGATACGATGTAACCGACGTTTCTCGTCGAATCGCTGAAATGCCGGTTCGAGCATTGATGCTAAATACACCGTATGAAAGCGCATTTTTTTGCGTGCGAGAAAGGCATCGATTTCAGCATTCGATTCCGCCATATCAGCCATTTGCGAAAGCGATAATTCTACTGTTTCGCCCGTAATCGTATTCTGTAATTTGATACGGTAATCAATGGCATTGACTTGCACACGCTTGAGAATACGACCCTCAGCATGGGCAGAGCGCAAGGATACTTCATGCAGAGCGCGGTAGTATTGGTGCCCATCGGCACCTACATCGAATGGTACACCAAACAATGTTTTGTTATCTGAACGCAGTGGCGTGCCAGAGAGCGACACGGTACAGCTGTGAGGAAATTCACTAATCTTCTGTGCCCACAAACCATCTTCAGACAAATGATGCACTTCATCAAAAACAAACATACACGGAGCCGATGCCGCGTAGGTATGCAGGGCTTTGTGCCCGCCTTTGCCGGCGGCATATTGATAGGTGGTAATAACAATGTCGGTATTGAGATTTTTCAAAAATGCTTTCTCCGAATCAGCAACACAGTAGGAAAAATTCGGCGCACCGATGTTGGAAAAAACCCTTCCTAATTCTTTTGCATCGGCGTATTGATCGCGCAGATTGCCACGCGGAACGAAAATGACAAGCTTGCGAGCAAGCCCTAATGCGTGCGCTACAACAAACGATGAAAGAGCCGTAATGGTTTTGCCGTATCCGGGAACAAAAACACCTAAAATATTACGTTCGCCCGAGCGAAATGCCTGCGCAAGTTTGCGGAGAAATTCCTCCTGACCCGCACGATACCGAAAGCCATTACGCAACGTAATACCCGGAATATTATGAGAGTCTTGTGTATTTGTCGCAGAGTGCGTTGCCGTAGGAGCAGACGCAGAATGCGACATACCGATACTATCCTTGTATGCCATGAGAATAAGAAGTGAAGCGATGTTTGACAAGATCAATACTGCATTGCGGTGCATTTGGTTTTTCATTGTTCTTGTTGCATTCTGTTCACAGAACAAAACCGAACATAGTCGTGTAGTCATACTGCCCATGATAGACGCTATGCCAAATGCGGGCGCAATATGGAACTTTTTTTCGCAACAAAACACTTGACTTTTGGTGTTGGGCTTTTTCGTGCAGAAGCGAGGAAATTTTTTCAAAAAAAATGTCATTTCCACCACAAGAGCAGAAATGACATTGTATTCTCGTCATTGCGGGCTTGACCCGTAATCCCACGTTGTGGTTGTATTGCTGTTGTCGTTCAATTGTAGAGACATTGCATGCAATGTCTCTACGGTTCGTCTGATTGATGCACATGCGGGACTTCGCTCGCAATGACGGGATGTTGATGTTCTCTTTTGCAATTTTTTCAACCTCTACTGCTCCCTGCACTACTCCCTGCGCTACTCCCTAAACTACTCCCTGAACTACTCCCCAAGCGGGTTGTAGCAAAATTTCGCTCATGAAAAATGCTCCTTGGGCGGTTAGAAATTGTTTGTATGTTGGTGCAATGTTGTTCAACTACCGATATGTGTGTGGCGTGTGTTGTTCCGTGTGTATGTGCAAAACGTGCAAGGAAGTAATGATAGTGCAAATCAAGCCGACTGGCGGTTGTCAATGCAGTGTGTTGTTTCATTATTCTCGAGGAGTGTGTGTATGCGTAGGTATCATTGTCTTTTTTTATGGTTGTGTGTCTTGCTGTGGTATGCAAGTACGCCTACTAATGCACGAGCGCAAAGTCCGCCTGATTCTGCGGTGCAATATGATCGTCGACTCGGTGTGCGGTTTGGTTTGTCGGGCATAAGCGGAAAGTCGCCGTTTTTAGGAGGATATTCAGTAGGTCAGCTTAGTATGGGATTCGAGTATGGAAAGAGCTATGGTCGCCGACATGAATGGGAAATTCATGCCAGACTCACGCGCCAGTTTCTTCATGCGGCTACTATTGCTCAAACATTAGGGTTTTATGATGCAAGTCGATTGGAACCAAAGCTAACATTGCAAACGGACAAGTCGAGCATTGATGGACTGATGCTTGGCATCGGTGGTAAAGCATACTTAGGAGTACCAGACGATAAAAAAGTGGTAGTCTTTTTGCGAGGATACACTGGCTTGAATTTTATGACGTACAGAAGTTTTACGATCAATGTGCAAAATCAAACTCCACGTATTGATACGACTGCTCGTATTGATGGTGCATCGACGTTCCTTTTTTATCTCGGACTTAATCCCGGTCTCGAGTTTCGCAGTGGCAACGTAGGGCTATCGTTAGAATACTTAGGCTTTCAATTCTATTCTGATAATGGGTCGGGAATTCATCTCTTTCATCTTGGCGCACATATCTTTTTTTGAATGATTATTGGGTTTAACTTTATTTATTTTTTATCTGCTATTTTTTTCAAAAAATATGATTTCTTCTCTCTCTTTCTTTCTCTCTCT
>DHLT01000099.1:7545-7753 GCA_002405405.1 Ignavibacteria bacterium UBA4661
TCTCTCTCTTTCTTTCTCTCTCTCGTGCGCGCGTGAGAATTTTTCGTCACGCTTGCTTTGCACTCACTTGCCTTATCCTGTCGTTGCTGTCGTATTCCGAGCAGAGCTATGCTCAAACATCATTTACACAAGATAATTTTTCGATTCAATTACGCGACAATGATTGGTGGTACTGCGGTTTCGGTCGTGGATCGGAGATGGTAACGCT
>DHLT01000099.1:7859-8354 GCA_002405405.1 Ignavibacteria bacterium UBA4661
GTGGATCGGAGATGGTAACGCTCCAAGACATTAAAAAAATCAAGGACGAAAAACCCGTCAAGCAAAAACTACTCGACATTGGTTTTGGGGAGAAAACCAAAGACAAACTCCAGAAAAAGGACATCGAGTTCGAGGGCTTCGAGAATAGCTCGATTATCCGTATTGTCATGTACGACAAAGAGAGCAAAACAGTGCTTGCTAATATGGCCTACCGCAAAATCAGCGATGCACCACTGCGCTTTATACCCGACACTAAAGTCTCACAGGATTCGCAAGCAAAATACTCTATCCAAGTGGTTGATTCTACCAAGTATGAATCGCTGAAATGGGCCACCATAGCAGGGTACTACGGCGCACTGCAAATGTTGCAACATACACCAGCAGGCAAAAAAATCATCGACGAAGGCAAGAAAAAACAAAATCCAAAATCAGCTGGAACACTGCAATCGTATAGTGGGTGTGGTGTTAAGTTGACTCATGATATGCACTGTACGC
>DHLT01000023.1:0-8216 GCA_002405405.1 Ignavibacteria bacterium UBA4661
GGTTCCGTTGGCTTGCTCATTTAGTTCTAAAACGGCTTGTGCTGTTGAGCCTGAGCCTGCAAATAAGTCTAAAATAAGGTCGTTGTTTTTTGCAGTAAGTTTCAAGGTTCGGGCAATTAAGCCGACGGGTTTAGGTTTGGGAAAGACTTCTTTTGAAAATCCTAAATCTATAAATTGCTCACTGCCTCTTTCGCTATTTACGTCTTTGTATGACCATGCTGAAACAGGCTTTAATAATTTCCTGTCTTTCAAATAATCAAGCTCAAATATCCCCCATATTTTTCGCTTTGGCATATATCTACATAGTAGCTTTTTCAAATTGTCTTTTGATGTATCATATCCCCATCTCCAACGTCCTAACCGCCCATCTTCTCTTACAGGTATTACTTCTTCCCAGCCCTTTAGCTCAAGTTGAGTTTTTGATACTCGTATTTCTTTTGTCTCTTGGTTGTAGTAAAAATAATAGAACATATCTTCCCTGTCTTCCTTTAGGTCTTCATCTCCTGTCTTTCGTAAATCTATTTCTCTGTATTCATTTCCATCTGTATCTATCTTACTATATCTGATTATTACATTTTCTTCCGCTTCAAAACCGTACCAACAAGTTGCCAAGATATTTTTTGCATAAATCAGTAAATATTCATGTGCCGTAGCGATAAATTTATCGTCTGACCTACCTTTAGGATTATTAACATTTGCTATTATTCCAACAAAGTTTTCCTCTCCAAAAACTTCATTGCACAAGAGTTTCAAATTTGCCTGTTCGTTATCGTCAATGGAGATAAAAATTACGCCGTCTTCGCGTAAGAGGTTACGGGCAAGGTAAAGGCGGGGGTACATCATAGAGAGCCACACGGAATGAAACTGCCCGTTTTCGCGGCTGTTCTTTTTCCAAAGCTCTTGTTTGTTCAGGAAGCCGTTTTCATCGGTTATGCCTGTACGTTGCTGATATTCGTGCCGCCGCTCGCTGTAATCGTCGGGGTAAATAAAGCTATCGTTCCCGGTGTTGTAGGGTGGGTCAATGTATATCATTTTAACTTTGCCGAAATAGGACTTTTGCAGTACCCGCAACACTTCTAAATTTTCCCCTTCAATAAAGATGTTTCCCGCGTCCTGAAAATTGATACTGTTCACTAAGTCGGGAACAAGGGTAGCCATTGTTTGCTTTTGTACTTCTTTGCGGGCTTCGGACTTGCCCGCCCATGACAATTCGTAGTATTCGTTCTGAAATGATACGTTATCGCCTAATACATCGCATAGGCGCTTGAAGTCAATGGAACTTTCCGTAAAGACTTCGGGGAAAATTTCCCGCAGTCTGGAAATACGTTCTTCTGTAATGTTAAGACTTTTGCCATCCATCTCTTGAATCTCCATCTCTTAAAAGCATTGATAGCAGGAATATAAATATAGCGAACCATGCTGACAGTATTAAGGGGCGGCAATTTACAGGAATAGTGTATATCTCGTACTGCATTTAGTCTATTTGCAATGAGGTCTTCATCAAGCAGATTGAGATTTATTGTTAGGTAGTAGGAGTCATGGGTAACTCTACAATAAAAGTCGCACCTTTACCCAATTGTGATTCACACCAAATCTTGCCACCTATCATGGTCGTAATTTTTTTGACAATCGATAGACCCAAGCCGGTAGAATGTTTGCCGCCGGTGGGTTGTGCCGAAAGACGGGCAAATTTGCCGAAGAGCCGTTGTTGGTCATCTTCCGATAAACCGGAACCTTGGTCTTGTACTTCGATGCGCAGATATTCGGACTCATGATGATGGATATGGTGAAGCCGTAGTACGATTTCTTTGTGATGCGGTGAATACTTAACAGCATTGGAAATCAGGTTGTCCAAAATTTGATGAATGATAGCGCTGTCGGTGCGAATGATAATCGGATCGGAAGGTATGTTCTGGTGAAGTACAATATGCTTGGCTTCTGCACGTGCCCGATACTCTTGTATCAAGACATCAACAAGGGTGCTAAGATTGACATCGCTCCACGTTAGGTGGATCTTGCCGCTTTCAAGTGCATTCACATCAAGAAGATTTGTAACAAGCTGTCGCTTTTTGCCTCGTGCAACAGCATTGATACATTAGCCGTATGCAGGCTTATGAACAAGCAAACAAGCATGATATAAAATCTTAATCTTTGTAAATACTATGTGGGGAACGTACATTCACAAGAATAGAGTAGTCTGTATGGATTCGGAGATGGTGTAAATACTCCCGCAATGCTACGATATTTTTTTGTTTTTTGTGCGCCACAATCTCCTACTGTGGTAACTCTTCAATACGGTATCAATATCGATAATGCGAACAATTCATCTTCATCCTGAACACTATCTTGGCATTGAAATCGTTCCGGTTTTTTCCCGTGGCGATCTCTTTTGCCGCAAGGGTATGGAGCACATCGCTCGTTTGTATCCCAATGTTGAAGCATGGCAAAGCAAGGGGTTACGTGGTTCGGGTGCTATTGCGGCAATGGCAATGTCAGGTTATACACTGGCAGTCGCCCTTGATGGTGTTTTACCACGATTTGATCGTGTTATTCATGACTACGATGAGCATCATCATGACGATACACACAAGCAGAGTATAGCCGTTCCGCGATTTATTGCCTTTGGTGAATCAAGCACTTTTGCGGTGTTTGCCGAATTGAATGACATGGCAGGTATTGAGCATTTGTGGATGATCGCTGATTTACTCGATGAACGTACCAAGCACTCGGCACATCGGGCACTGGGAGCATTGACCAAAGATTACCACTTGGCAATTGCGGATTGGCATTGGAAAGAATGGATTGACATGCGGAATACTCCTGCATTACAAGAGTATCTTGGTCGACGTTATCGTATTGCATCACGCAAAGGATATGCCGGCACAGAGGTACATCATGGTGCGCAGACAACGAAACGAAAATCGCAGAAACGCATTCCATGGTGGTATCAATTGCGCTGGTGGGATTGAGTGGTACAGGAGAACTTGCTACGAGATGCCTTGCCCATTCTTGCCACGCGCAAGATCTCTGAAATACATTGCTACACATCCCATGAGTTCGACCAAACGAATACGTCCTTCACTGATCAGTGCTTGATGCTTTTGCGGATGGTTATTGTTGTTGGTGAGTTCGCGAATAGCCGCTGTGTGCAGGTCAATCATATCACGAGCTTGCAAGCGCATGAAACCGACTCTCTCGGCGAATTGCTCGATTTCTTGCGATGCACGGCGAGGTATTTTGAATGCTTGTTCTTCAATACCCCGAAGAAGGATTGCTCCGTATTGGTGTGTCAATTCACGAAATAATTTGGGGGCTTCATCTTTCAATCGCCGTGAATCCAAACTATCCGTAATACTGTTATACTCCAAAGTCAAACTGGCAAGCGCGCTCAGTTCGAGCAGAGCATTGTTATTATAGGTAGTTTGTAGCGATTCGGCAACTTCCTCGGTCATTTCGCGTTTTTGGCGTGTGATATTCGTATGGGATACTACTAAACCGGAAAAACCTGCTCCCTCAAGCGGAACGACACGCATCATAAACCAGCGCTCCTCCGTAGGAGAGTGGCAAGGATATACTACTTCAAACGATGTTGATTCCCGACGCAAGACAGCAAGCATCCCATCAAGTGAAAGCAAAGATTGCGAAGCAGAATCACCAATCGAAGTCTTACATACATCAAAGTAGTTTGTGCCGACAGCATCGTTGACCAAAAGATGCTGATTGTCATTCTCATGTGCAAAATCCCGCCATGCCTTATTGACGGCAACAATAATGCCTTGGTTATTGACAATAGCAATATGTTGCGAGAGTGAGTCCAGAACAGCGAGAGCAAGTTCTAGCGATTCTCGTTGCTCGGTGGTAATAAGTTGCGGTGTGGTTGATAGAGTGGTTTCGGTTTCCATGGCATGAGTTGATAAAAAAGCGAAATAATGTATTCTTACATAACTTTCGATGGTGCATAGTAAGCATTATTTTTAGTTTTTCTTGTAATACTTTAGGGCTTCGGGAAGATAGGCAGTAATATCTGCAATACGTGTATCATGTGCAGGATGCGTGCTCAAGAATTCGGGTTGCGATGTGCCACCGGTCATCGCTGACATACGTTGCCAAAATGGTGCTGCTGCGTTGGGATCATAACCCGCCATTGCCATGAAGACCAAGCCGAGTTTGTCAGCTTCGGACTCATGCGTTCTGCTGAAAGGCAGAAGAATGCCAATCTGAGCACCTGCACCAATAGCGCCCATCCACATTGCTTGTGTTTGCTGGGGCTTGTCACGCAGGGCAACCGAGAGTGCACCTACGCCAAGTTGTGTGAGCATTTGTTGACTCATGCGCTCTGCACCATGCTCGGCAATCGCATGGGCAACTTCATGCCCCATAACGACCGCAATACCTGCTTCATCGCGACATACAGGAAGGATGCCGGTATAGAAAACAACTTTGCCGCCCGGCATGCACCACGCATTTAAATCTTTGCTTTCAACAAGATTGAATTCCCATTGAAAATCTTTGACACGATCACTCATGTTGTTATCGGTCATGTATCGCATAACAGCTTTGCTGATACGATCACCAACACGCTTGATAGTCGCGGTCTGTTCTGCATTTGTACTGAGTTTATTAGTCTTGAGGAATTGATCGTATTGTTGGAAGCTCATGGTATTCATTTCGCTACCGGGAATAAAATTCAACTGTCTGCGTCCGGTGACAGCAACACTGCTACACGCAACGACAATGCAAGTAAGAGCAACACAGCCAAGAGCAAGTCCGGTGGAACGTAACATATGACTAGTAAAGCAACGTAAAAAAGAGAATCGCATAGAGAAGTATAGATGTCGTGAAAGTGTACAATGGTCGAGGATGGCTGTACGTATGATAACGAAATTGATGTTTTCTTTAGTGAAGTGCAAGCAAAATCATACGTTTTTGCTCTGCAAATGTTTGGGTAATTTGTTGTCATCATGATTGCATGAGAAGTTTCATCATGCACAACATGGTATTCATGATCTTTTGAAGAGTAACCATAAAGTATTCTTGTGCAGACAATACCTAAAAAGACTTTTTTTATCGTTGCAGGTGAAACATCGGGCGATTTGCATGGCGCACGTTTGATGCGGGCATTGCGCGAACAGTTTCCGGATGCACACTTTGAGGGTATTGGTGGTGAGCGCATGACGGCAGAAGGGCTTCGCTCACTTGTACCATTATCAGATATCAATGTTGTCGGTTTTTGGGAAGTTGCCAAACGTTACGGACAATTTCGTGCATTGTTGGAACAGTGTAAAACGCATTTACAAAGTAAACCATATGCAGCATTTATTCCGGTAGATTATCCGGGGTTCAATTTGCGACTTGCCCGCCACGCAAAGTCTTTTGGTATTCCCGTGTGTTGGTATATTGCCCCACAACTGTGGGCATGGGGCGAGCGTCGAGCAGAACAGCTTCGAGCCGTGTGCGATGTGCTGATGGTCGTGTTTCCTTTTGAAGAAGAGTTCTTCACAAAGCACAGTATTCATACATGTTTTGTTGGTCATCCGCTCCTCGATGATCCTGCGTTTTCCGGTAGCATTCTTCCTATCGATGAACGTGTACGGACAATTGCGCTTTTACCCGGTAGCCGCCTGCAAGAAGTTGAACGACATTTGCCTCTGCAATGTGCAGTAGCCGATATACTTTCAGAAAAGTTGCCGGGCTATTCGTTCACGATTGCTCAATCACCGAATGTCCCGCAGAGCATATATGATCAATGTGTACAAGGATGCAAAGCTCTCATTAACTTCACCAACGACTCGCGGACTTTGCTTCGCACAGCCCGTGCAGGCATTATCAAAACAGGAACATCGACCCTCGAAGCAGGGTTGCTCGGACTGCCTTTTGTGATGATGTATCGGACATCGTGGCTGTCGTACTGGTTTGCAAAGCGCGTCGTTAAACTCTCGTCGATTGCTCTTGTGAATATCATTGCACCGACACCGATTGTGAAAGAATTGATTCAAGATGAAGCACGGATCGATACGCTTTCTCAAGAGATTCTACATTTGGTAGAAGATCAAGAATATGCATCCACAATGCAGGATGCCATGCGTGATTTGCGAGTATTGCTTGGTTATACTGAGGGTGAAGATTTGGCATCAACACGTTGCGCTCGTGTGATTGCAGAAAATTGCCGATGATGAATGTAGTGCCATCTTATTTTTTGTAGTTGTTGACCCTATGCGCTCTATTGTCCAGAGTATCTTTATTCGTGTGCTTCGTGCAGTGTCGCAAACATGGCGCATTCGCTTGGTTGAGGAAGAAATGCAGGAGATACTTTCGATGCCTGCTATTGTCTTGTTTTGGCATGATGAAATGTTGCCTGTGTGGCACATCTTTGCACCGAAAAAGACAATTACTCATGCTACGGCACTGACGAGTCTGAGCAATGATGGTAGTGTTTTAGCCGAGCTGTTGCGTCTTTTGGGTTATACGGTCGTGCGGGGCTCATCGTCTCGTGGCGGTAGCGAAGCATTACAAGAAATTGTTCGTGCTACAGAGCAAGGTATGGTCTTGCTTACGCCCGATGGTCCGCGAGGTCCGCGTCATGTGTGCAAAATCGGTGGCATTGTGGCGGCACATCGTACCGGAGTACCACTTCGGTTGGTACGCATCAGAGCAGAGGGCTGGCGACTTCTACGCAGTTGGGATCATTTTTTAATACCCTATCCTTTTGCTCGTATAGAGATCGTCACTAGCGAAGCGATCATCATTCCGGCTGATGCTTCACGTGAAGAGATTACCCGTTATTGTGAGAAAATTCAACGCCAATTGGAAGTGCTTGGCGAAGCGTAATGTTACTCTTAGCATGAGTATAATTTGAGCAGTAATATACCCCCATGACAGTCCTTCGTGTGCTGCTGAAAGACTATACACGGATTTATATTAACCACCGAAGAGCATGACGCAAGGGGGCAAGAAGAATATGCAGGAGCATGAAATTTTTTGTAATGATTTAAAGTATGGAATACACACGTAAAAAGCCCCACTCTTTATTCAAGAATGGGGCTTTTGACTATGCTTGCGTGCTCGAGTTACAGCTTTGAAGAAATTCTACGAAAACATTACTCAGCCGATTGCTGTTCTGTCGGTGTTTCGCTTTCGACTGCCGGTTGCTCATCATGCGTTCCTGCCGGTGCACCACCAAAAAAGAATGAACCTGATGGATTTTCTGTCATGCGCAGAAGATCAAGTTCATAATCATTGAGTGCTTTCCATGAGCCGGGAGTCAGAGTATCAGAGGTCAACGAACCGATACGATAACGATGCATGCCGAGCACCTCTAATCCTTGTGCTTTAAGGGCTTTGCGGATCATCGTTGGCGTAGATTTTTTTACGGTAATGGTAACCCATGTCGAACGTTTGTTTTCTTGATGAATGCTCATCGAGGCTTCGCCTTTGGTTGTGTTCAACGCTTTTTCGGCTGCCTTGATTTCTTTTGCTTTTGGTGTGCGTTGTACTTTTATCCAATACTCTTTTTCAATTGTTGCCAATGGACAGAGTGATTCGTTTTTATGAGCTGCATCATTGGTCATCAACACTAAACCCGACATGCTTTTGTCCAACCGCCCTGCAGGGAAATACCATTGTTCCGTCGAAGGAACAATAGAATGAATAGTGCGTTTATTCGACTCTTTGGAAGGAATCAAGCGTTGATTTTTATGAACAAGAATATAGGAGTGTTCACGTTGTTTGGTCAGTGGCAATTCATCGACCATGATACGATCCTGCATCACTGTGAAACGTGTATTGGGATCATTCGTCATTGTGCCATTCAGACGAACACGAGCATTTTGGATATACTCAATAGCGATATTGCGTGAGCAGAACTGTAGCGTTGCCAGTGCACGAGCTAATGAGATAACATGTTCATTTTTCTTTTTACTACGCCCTTGTTGCTGACCATGAGGACGCACTGATAAAGAGCGTTTGCGTGAGTCGCCGGAACGAGCACCACCGCGATTGTCGCGGAAACCACCACTACCGCGATTATCACGGAAGTTGCGACTACCACGATCGCCACCGCGATTATCGAATCCTCGATTATCACGAGGAGGATAACTACGTCCTTCGCCGCTACGACTGCTACCACCACGATTGTCGAACCCACGACCATCACGGGGTGGATAATGACGTCCTTCGCCGCTACGACCTTCACGGGGTGGATAGTTGCGTCCCTCACC
>DHLT01000023.1:8563-8765 GCA_002405405.1 Ignavibacteria bacterium UBA4661
TGTCATTGCCACGTTTGTCGAACCCACGATTGTCACGGGGAGGGTAGTTCCGTGCATCACCACCACGATTATCAAATCCGCGATTATCGCGTGGGGCATAGTTGCCGCGATTGTCGTTGCCACGATTATCAAAACCGCGATTATCACGAGGAGCATAATTGACGCGAGAGTCATAGCCGCGAATGACGTAAAAAAGATTTAA
>DHLT01000300.1:0-2801 GCA_002405405.1 Ignavibacteria bacterium UBA4661
CATTAAAGCTGAAAGAAATCTCCTATATCCATGCAGAGGGTTATCCTGCGGCAGAGATGAAACATGGTCCGATTGCCTTGATCGATGAGAATATGCCCTGCGTGGTCATTGCTACCCATGATGAGATTTACGAAAAAGTGATTTCCAATATTCAGGAAGTGCGAGCGCGCAATGGTCGAATTATCGCTATCGCCACCGAGGGCGATACACATATTCAACAATTCGCTGAGCATGTGATTTATATCCCGCAAACACTTGCGATGCTCACACCGATTTTGTCAGTCATTCCACTGCAATTGCTTGCGTATTACATTGCTGTTGAGCGTGGATGCAATGTTGATATGCCTCGTAATCTTGCGAAAAGTGTTACTGTTGAGTAAAATTTCTTCTCTGATTTTTTCATCTTTTTCAGTTGTGGTTCTATGCATCAACCATCATCTGCCCTGACTATTGATGCTGCATTAGAGTATGTGGATTTCTTCTTGGAGCGCGAGCAGTATGTTCAGGCATGTTGCTATTTATTGGCAGGCGAAGCACTGCATGATACTGCACCTTCGGAGGCAACACATCGTATTCAATCGCGCAAACAACAATTAGCAGTTCACTATGCCACTATGGAAGAAACTTTCCGCAATGCGCAACGTCAAGCATTGGCAGTACGCGAGTATTCCCATGCTCCATACTCGACTTTTCATGTTGGCGCGGCAATCATTGATACAGCGGGTAAAATTTGGCGTGGTGTGAATGTCGAATGCTCGAGCTATGGACTCACGATTTGTGCAGAGCGCAGTGCGCTCGTGTCCATGGTCTCAGGAGGTATACGTGAGTTTTCGTGCGTGATCGTTACTGCTGATACAACGAATCTCACACCGCCTTGTGGTGCATGCCGACAATTGCTATATGATTTTTCACAACATGCACTAGTGGTACTTCTCAACACACAGAAAAAACGTGAGTTCTACTCCATGAATGCACTGCTCCCCGCAGGATTTCATCCGGGCTTTTTGTTGTAAGACATCTGATTGACTTATTCTTTCGTCGATTTCATCCTACTCGATACCATATTCATTGAGTTTGCGGTAGAGTGTTCGCTCGCTGATACCAAGGGCATCGGCGGCAACACGGCGATTACCATGAAATTTTGCAATGGCGCGAAGAATCATCATTTTCTCAATGTCGTCCAAGCGAAAAATCATATCGTCTTGTTTGGAAGCAATGGCATTGGTATGCAACTCAGTATCATCATGCAACACTACTTCATGTTCTGCATCAATGGCTTCGCCCGACTGTTCGTGACTCAACGCATGTGTATCACCGGATGATGGATTTTCTTCATGTAATTCCGCGGGCATAAAGGACGGCACAGCAGGAACAAAGGCATACTCACCCGAAGCCGGAACAATTGCCGTGGTGGATGACGACATAGTTGTATCGGGTGGTGTCTGCGTATAATCGGGTACAGGTAGTACGAAATCACGAATGCCCAGTCGCTCGCGTATTTCTCGCAATTCTTGTCGCATTTGCATAATCTCGCCTCGTACATCAAGCAATGCCTTGTATAAAAGTTCACGCTCCACTTGTTCCGCAGTTCTATTCGGAAGATGTACCATTGCATTCGGTGCCGGGCGATAACTATACGAGGACTGTGTCGATTGTTTGGGTAAGTAACGCATCAGTATTTCACGAGTAATAAATTCACCGTGCTCCAGCGTAACAATTGCCTCAATGATATTTTTCAATTCTCGGACATTCCCTTCAAAAGGCAACTCTTGCAATATCTGCAATGCGGAATCGCTCATCCCCTTGTAGGTTATACCACGCTGTTCACTCACCATGTGCGCAATTGCCAAAACAAGTTCGGGGATGTCCTCCCGTCGCTCTGCGAGCGAAGGGAGCTCGATACGCACAGCATTGAGACGATAAAAAAGATCGCGTCGAAATTCACCATTGGCAACACGTTCCTCGAGATTACGATTCGTCGCGGCAATTACACGCACATCACACACACGCACTTCGGAGGAACCCAAACGAGAATACTCACCACTTTCTAAAATCCGCAGAAGTTTGACTTGCGTAGTAATAGGCATCTCACCAATCTCATCGAGAAAAATAGTTGCTTTATGCGCCGCTTCAAAAAAACCCTTACGCTGTTCCACTGCACCCGTGAATGCCCCACGCTCATTTCCAAAGAGTTCGGCTTCTAACAATGTCTCGGGAATTGCACCACAATTCACCGACACCAAAGGCAGTCGCTTCCGCTTGCTCATACGATGAATTGCTTTTGCAAAAACTTCTTTGCCCGAACCCGACTCGCCTGTCAGTAAAACAGTAAGATCTGTTGGAGCGGCTTGCAATGCCAACATGCCGGCACGCAAAATCACATCAGACGAACCGACAATACCGAGGTCTGCTAACTGCTCAACGATATGAGAAGAGATTCCGTTCATGTGCTTTAGTACTATAATTTCAGCGTTTCTTTCAAGAATTGATAGGCTTGATTCAGCCGTGCCGACATTTCTTTGGCAAGTGCTTGCTCTGCTGAACTTAACTGCATAACACGGTCAGGATGATACTGCATCATGAGTTTTTTGTAGGTGTTTTTAATCTGCTCAGGTGTTGCACTTGTTGGCAAGCCAAGTATTTCCAAAGCACGTTTGAGCTCAATACGTCGTCGCGTTTCTTGTTCTATATCATGTGGTGTCTTACGTTGCGGTACAGTATGGGCAAGATGCGGTTGGCGCGTGCGCTTTCCGGACTCAAGTTCTTCAATCATACGACGCAATTTCTCCTCATCCGACTCA
>DHLT01000300.1:2967-3287 GCA_002405405.1 Ignavibacteria bacterium UBA4661
ACGTTGAAATTCGGAGGATGATTCCTGCAAACTATATGAACGTACTAAACGATTGATACGATCCCAGATCTGACCCATAACCGACATTATTGTGCGCAGAGAAGAAGAAGGAAGAGTAGGTAGCATGCTACAACTCGATGCAGTGTTAAATTACTCATTTTCACGAAGCGATATGAAATGGAATTGTTGCAACGCGAATTTATTTGCACAGCCATACAATTTCGGTTATCTTTGCAACTCTTTGACATACTTGACGCAGTCATTGCTGAAATGCAGATTGCAGAACAAGTCAGGTCGGCGGAGTAGCTCAGTTGGTTAGA
>DHLT01000205.1:0-19800 GCA_002405405.1 Ignavibacteria bacterium UBA4661
TCATCACCCTACAATATCAAAAAACATATATGTAAGAACAGAATTTCGCAAATACGCATGACTCTGTAATACGAGCTGTAGGGGTAGGAGTCGAACCTACACGGGGCGGTTAGCTCTGCGCCGGCGAGAAGAAAGACGAGTGGTATTGATTCTATCTTTTTTCTCGTCCGAGCAGAATTTTTTCCGGAATC
Organism: Ignavibacteria bacterium UBA4661; assembly: GCA_002405405.1. Taxonomy (GTDB): domain Bacteria; phylum Bacteroidota; class Ignavibacteria; order Kapaibacteriales; family UBA4661; genus UBA4661. The sequence goes on from DHLT01000205.1 coordinate 192, forward strand.
CCCACCGCCGAGACTGGGCGGCATGGCTGCCAAAATTTCATCACCCTACAATGTCAAAGAAGTTGCTCAATAATTGTAAACTGAGAAATCAGTATGTTTATCATTGAACTAGTACAAACTTAAAGAAAGGGTTTAGTTGTTGCAAATAATTTTATGAAATAGCTTAATTTTTAGATAATTTTGAATAAAAATTATATTTTTTATCAAAATGTTAAAATTGATAGGCTGATATGCATACCCATTTACAAATTGGCAAACACCATGACCGCTCAGTCGAAGAGGATTTAGATGAACTTGATTTGCAGATCTTGCATTTGCTCTTGCAAAATGCACGCATGCCTTATACCGATATAGCGGATAAGGTACATACATCGAGCGGCACTATTCATGTACGCATGAAAAAAATGGAACAGCTTGGTATTGTGCGAGGTGCGCATTTGCAGATTGATGAGGCACTATTAGGATATGATATTTGTGCCTTCTTGGGGATTTATTTGGAAAAAGGTTCACTTTACAAGCAGGCTGTTAAAGATTTGGAGCAAATCCCTGAGATTGTTGAAATGCACTATACAACAGGTAATTACAGTATTTTGGCAAAGCTTATTTGTCGTGATACGCGGCATTTACAAGCGGTGCTGAATGATAAAATTCAGGCAGTATCCGGTATTGAGCGGACAGAAACATTCATCTCATTGGAGCAGAGTATGCAACGACCACTACAATTGCTCCAACCTGTTGCGAAAGAAGAAAAACATGCAAGACATACCGTAGCACCGTCAGGAGCCAAAATGAAGACACAATCTGGTGCAAGCACGCGCATTAAAAAGTAGTATCACGCTTTTTCGTCAGGACAAAGACAACTTCTCATCCAAGTGCACAACACGATGTTCCCGTAGTGACTGTACAGCAGCAAAGGTTGCTTGTGTAACAGCGTGAATTTCTTGATAGGAAATCGGCATAGGCGAGCCACGCTGAATAGCTGAAAGTGTAGCTTGCAGTTCGGTGGCATGACCCTTGTCGCCATTGTATGAGCGAGTATTGATTGTACCATCTTCGGCAGAACGTAGATGCGTAAAGTTATCCATGACGACACTGCGTCCTTCGCAATGCACTTCAAAGTATTCTTTAGGAAGTGCACGATCGCCATTAGCAAAATACTGTATGCTACCAATTGAACCATCGGCAAAGCTGAGCGTAAGAATTATGGTGTCTTCTGTAGCACTCCCTACGCCTTGTATGCTAATTGTCGAAACACTGACGGGTAAAGAGCCACTGATGAAGGTCATACAGTCGATAAAATGACACACTTCGCCAATGATTCGCCCGCCTTGTGCAGAGTCTTGAATCCAATGTGATGGGGATATTGCACCTGCATTCACACGATACATCATAGCAAGTGGTGCATACCGATGCTCTTGGTGTTTCATCAAAATGTCGCGCATGTCAACAAAAGGAGCAGAAAATCGTCGGTTGAATCCTACCATGATGCTACTGCCGTTCAGCCCATTGTGTATGAGTGCTGTGTCGATTGCAATAAGCTCTTCAGGGGTAATTGCTAAAGGTTTTTCGACAAAAACAGGTTTCTGTTGTGTAATTGCAGAAATAACTATTTGTGCATGTGAGTCATGACGTGAGCAGGCAATAATTGCATTCACATTCGGGTGCTCGATAACGGCATTCATATCGGTTGTGAACTCTTCAAAACCATGAAGTTCGGCGGCAGATTTTGCACTTGCCGAACTTGAAGTTGCAATTGCACGTAGGTGTAATGGTGCCTTACGGCGATAATTTTGTAGATGCGGAATGATATGTGTACGTGCAAAGTTACCTGCGCCAATCATACCAATATTGATACTATCCGCTGTTATATATCTGGTATGCGAACTTTTACCGAAAATGACAGGTAAAGCCCCTTCACGTTCAGGATATGATACGACAATCCCGCAATAGGGTTGATAGTCCTTGCTTGATTCTTTCGTGGTAATAAGTCGATATGCTTGCGCAATATCTTGAATAGCAAAGGAATGTGTAGTGATATATTCTGTTGACACTGCGCCGCTCTCAAGCAATTGAACGAAGTGCTCCATATTGCGTCGTTCGCTCCAACGCACATAATGTGGAGGATAATCTATGCCTTTTTCCTCGTAAAGCGGATCATAGCGACCAGGTCCATAGCTACAGGCGATGGTCAGTTGGACTTCTTTTTCATAGAAAGGCGAACGAGGTATATCCATAGCAACAGCGCCAACTACCACCACACGTCCACGCTTGCGTACCGCAGAAAGCGCAAGCGTCATTGGTTGATTGTTTGCTGCTGATGCGGTGATTAATACGGCATCGGCGCCAAGACCATTTGTCATCGAAGCTATTGTCTTGAGGCATGAGCCGTTCGATGGAAAAACTGCTTCAGCACCACACTGTTTAGCACGTTCACGCAGATCGGCACGAGGTTCGATACCAACGACACGGCACCCTGCTGACCGAAGCATTTGAACGGTCAACAAACCGATTAAGCCCAAACCTACAACCACCACGACCTCGCCCAAATGCGGTTCTGCTTGCCGAATACCTTGCAAGGCAATTGCACCAATGGTAGTATACGCTGCACTATCCGTTGAGACATTCTGTGGGAGTGCTACCGTCAAATTTTTGGGGGCAGTGATAATCTCCGCATGATATGCATAGGTATTGCCGGCACATGCGACACGGTCGCCGGGTTTAAATTCAGCGCAGCGTGAAGCAATGACCTCACCGGCAACGCTATAGCCAAGGGGACGGTAAGCATCCAATACTCCTTGAACTTTTCTGAGTGTTGCTGTCAATCCATCTTTCTTTATGCTGTCCAATACGGTCTGTACTGCTTCGGGTTGCTTGCGAATACGTTCCAAGATGCCGGACTTTGCTTTTGTTACGGAGGTTCTTTCTGTGCCGGCACTAATAACAGAATGGGAAACACGTACCAAAACACCTCCTTCAATACATTGTGGTGCAGGGATGTCTTCGACGATGATCTCGCCACTTTTTTGGTATTGGAGTAACTGAAGCATAAACGGTAAAAATGGGTAGGAAGAAATGCAGACAGTGAGAGTGTGTGTAGCAGATGATAGCGATGCGTAGCATTACGCATTGAATCGCATCTCAAATTAGCATATCAACCACATAAAAAAAATCGTACTTGCTTGTCGAGAACAAATACGATTTTTTTTGTCGAAAAACAGCAGAATTTATGCTGTTGCTTTTGCAGCTTTTTTCGCAGCATTTCTTTTCTGTTGGCTTGGGCGGGAATTACCGCTTGAACCTGAGAAAATTTTTCCGCGTCTTGTGCGTTTATCGCCTTTACCCATGACTGAACCGAAAAAATGTGAAACAATACACGAAGTGTGTACAACATTGGAGGGCAAAAATACATAGAAAGGATGTATCTCGAATCATAAAGTTATGAGCTGCGGTTAAGATTCTTCTGATTAAAAACATCCTGTCTTGCCGTAGCTTTGCATACAGAATAATGATATCGTTCTTCTTTTTGTTGCAGCATTACCGATAGTCTTGTGAGTATTCAACCCCTTTTTCAAAATCTCCGAAATCTTGTACAAAGACTCAATTTCTGCGGTGTGTTATTACTGTTGGTCGTTCACTCTAGTGGTGTAGCACATGCAGCTACACATTTTGTCATACAAACAGATTCAACTTTTCGTGTACAGCTTACGCCGTTCCCGACGATTGGTACGCCTCAGACATCAATTGCATTACTACCAACACTTGCATTTTTGCCGGAAACGCGAATCATTGGCGGCTTGGTGGTACAAGCACTGTTACGAAATAATGAAGATATAGGTTTTTCAACGAAGCCAAGTATGATTCAACCACGTGGGAAATTTTCGCCCTCGATTATCGGTGATCTCAATGCAATTTCTGATGAATCGCATCAGGAAAGCGAATCTCGACGAGTGCGTCCATCTCGTGTTGTGTTGAATGCTTTATATACACAGAATAAGCAAACAATTCTCTCTTTTGAGCCGGATTTGTGGTTGCATCATGACTCTTTGCATTTATATGCATTTGCCGAGTACACAAATTTCCCTGATAAATTTTGGGGTCTTGGTGCGCATACGCCATCAATACAAGAAGAGCAGTTTAGTGGTAAGTATTACACATTGCAAGCCAGTGTGGAGTGGTTACTTGCACCGAGCATATATGCCGGTACACGTTATGAATTTCAAAGAACCTTTATTGAAGGTGAGCAAAATTCAATGATCAATTCAGGTACTGTTCCCGGTACAGCGCCAACAACAGTTTCTGGGCTGACGCTTTTTGCGACATATGATAGCCGTGATAATCTTTTTGCAACCGAACAAGGATCATTCCTACAAGTCGTGGTAAGTAATTTTTCAACCTTCCTCGGTAGTGACATCAATTTTATGCGTGCAAGTATTGATGCCCGTACATTTATGACACCGTATCGTGGTGGAACACTTGCATTGCAAAGTATTATGTCGGTTGCGTCGGTTGGTACACCATTTCGACAGATGGGATTGTTAGGTGGGCAACGGTTGCTTCGTGGTATTCGACGTGGTCGCTTTGTTGATAACACGATGGTCGTTACGCAGGCTGAATGGCGGCAAGCTCTTTTTTGGCGCATTGGAGTTGTCGGTTTTGCAGGTATCGGCACGGTTGCCCCTTCGCTTGATAAAATTGAAATTAATGATGTAAAAATAACCGCCGGCTTGGGGTTACGGTTTGCTCTCTTCCCTGATGACCGCTTAAATGTTCGATTTGATCTGGGGTGGAGTAAGTACGGTAGTGGTTTTTATATCAATATTGCGGAAGCATTTTAACGAAGTAACAAGCGTATGAAGAATCAAGAAATTGTTGCTCTTACGGATAATGAACGTCGTATACAATTGCGTTCAATGCGCATCTTCGCTACATCATTATTGGGTGGTATGGCGGTACTTTTTGTTGTTGGTACTTTGTACGAATCGCAGATGCCATGGCTTGGATTTGTACGCGCATTTAGCGAGGCAGCGATGGTAGGAGCGTTAGCTGATTGGTTTGCTGTAAGTGCACTGTTCCGTCATCCATTTGGTTTGCCGATACCTCACACAGCGATTATTCCTATGAACAAAGATAGGATTGGCGAGAGTTTAGGCAATTTTGTGGAAAAGAATTTTTTGTCCGTTGAGATTGTTAGTGAAAAACTTCGTTCCACGGATATTGCTCGTATTGCAGGAGGATGGCTTGCCAAGCAGAGCAACGCTGAGGGGCTTGCTGAGCGCATCGTTTCGGCAATACCTTCGATTCTTCATGCATTTGATGATGAAGCAATTCATCGTTTGATTCGTGAAACGATTACAGAGCGTATTAAAGCTATCGAAGTAGCACCGTTGGCGGGTACGATTCTCAATGCGCTCACCGCCAACAATCGCCATCAAGGATTGCTTGATGAAGCAATCAAACTTTCAGTACGATTACTTGAAGAAAACAAAGTTGCTATTCGTGAAAAGATAAAAGAAGACAGCCCTTGGTATATTCCGGGTTTTGTTGATAATAAAATTTATGAGAAAATTCTTACCACCGCAGAAACAACACTCTCTGCTGTTAGTACTAATCCACATCATGAGTTACGTACTAAGTTTCATCGTTCAGTACAAGAATTTATTTATCGCTTGCGTACATCCGATGAGTATCGAGACAAAGGCGAGGAATTAAAAACTGCACTACTGGAGCACCCTGTATTACAGCAGTATTTTTCATCGTTGTGGATCGACCTGAAAGCACTGATTCTTCGTGATGTATATGATCCACATTCTCGTATAAAAAACCAGATTGTAAAAACAGTTCAGCAATTCGGTGAGCGGTTGCACGATGATGAAGAATTACGATCCACCATCAATCGGTGGATCGAAGAAGCTGTAAGTAATCTTATCGTGTCACGGAAACATGATATTGCTGATTTGATTAGTTCAACTGTACGAAAGTGGGATGCACAAACAATGACGGGAAGAATTGAACTCTATGTAGGACGTGATTTGCAATTTATTCGGATTAATGGTACTATTGTCGGAGGCTGTATTGGTGTGCTGATCTATCTTATAGCAATGCTTTTACGTTCATAAATTCTGTACTATGTTTAATATCATCATTTTTATGGTGCACCATCATGACGCATAATGACATACGTGCCTATTGTTTGGCAAAGCCGGGTGTAACAGAAGAAACACCTTTTGATGATGTTACGTTAGTGTATAAAGTTATGGGAAAAATGTTCGCTTTAGCAGGCTTTGACAATGATTTTATTAACCTGAAATGCGATCCTGATAGTGCGATAACACTTCGGGAACGGTATGATGCAGTTCAGCCCGGTTATCACATGAATAAGCGATTGTGGAACTCTGTGTATTACCTCGACGGTGCACTGCCTGATTCTTTAGTGTACCGCTGGATTGATGATTCCTATAATCTTGTTGTTGCAGGTCTGCCAAAAAAAGTGCGTACAGAACTAACGAATCTTACCAAAGGTACATAATATAGGTGGTGTGGTTATAAAAGTGATACTATTATTTTTTGTGCACAGCATATTATAAGTACTGAAAAGATCATTGTAGCGAAGAAAAACAATCCTGATTGTGTAAATAAGATAAGTGTGTCGTATAATCATGGCACATCTTTTGTCTATTTGATATTTCAAGAAAGTTGTTGAGTACGTTGAAGGAAATGGCTATGTCTTTGTCTTTGCGCTCGGTTATTTCAAACATTACCCGGCAGGGAATTCAGGCAGATGCTACGGAAGCCGATATCCGTAGGCATCAGGCAGGCATATTGATAATACTAATGGCAATGATACTGATTGCTACAGATATAATCACATTACATTTTCTACATGTCAACACCACATTGTCAATCAAGGTAACAAATGTTTGTGCCTATGTTGTTGCTCTATTTCTATATCGACGAGGTCATACATTCATTGGTGCCTATATTGCTATTGGTATAGCTAACTTAGCAATCTATGTCGCATCCATTGAGGACGGAAAAAATTCACTGACAGTCGTGTGCTTTCTAACGACAACTATTTCACCGTTTATATTCTTTTCGTTACGCCAGTGGCGGTGGATTGCCTTTTCAGTGTTTTGGTCATGGTTTTTCGCGGTCTTAACCCTCGTATACAACTATCAGTTACCACCCGCACTTGCTTGGTTAGGCATTATTACCAGTACAAAACCAACGGATGTAGTATCAATTGTCACTCTGAGTATAACTATTTTTTTTGTTGCTGGGACAACTCTTTTTCTTGTATTCCTCAACGATCATTCCGAACAAGTTGCATGGCAACAAGTACATGCCGCCAAAAATAATGAAAGACGTCTTACGTCTGTGTTGTCTTCCGTAACAGATCCGATATGGATTACCGATATCAATCTAAAAGTTGTTATGGCAAATGCTGCATTTCATACAGTGTATAAGGCACGTTATGGAAGAGAATATGACAAGGAAAGTATCGATGAAATTCCCAATTTACCCGAAGAAGAAGTACTGTGGAAACCACGGTATGCCGATGCTATCAAAGGTAAGACGGAAGAGTTTTACAATTCCTTTGTCGGTGTTGATGGACAACGAGTTTGGGAAGCGGTAACTTTGACACCACTGAAATTAAATGATTCTATTTCCGGTGTTGTAGGAATTGCACGAAACATTACAGCAGTAAAAGAAGCAGATGCAAGTATTTCTGCTACAGCGATGCAATTGCAAGCATTGGTTGCATCTCTTGATGACATTGTTTGCCAAGTTAATCGTACAGGATTTGTTCTTGCCGTTTGGGCATCGCATCATTCGCCATTGTCAGAGTTTGCAAAGAGTTTACAAGGTAAACATATTCGCCTTCTTGCTGACGATGCAGGTGCAGCAATGATGAATGCAATTAATAATACGTTTATCACACAGCGTCCGCATTCTATTGAGTATTATCTCCAACGAGTTCGTCGTTGGTATCAAGCCAAACTTTCGTACGTTACAGAGAATAACTCTGTAACAATTCTTCTGGCGGATGTTTCAGATCGCAAAGCTAATGACGAGCACATTCAAGGATTAAATAATCAATTGCAAGAACTGAATGCTTTATACTCAGAAGCAAATCGAAATCTTGCAGACAATAATGCACAGCTCGAACAGCGCGTCAGTGAGCGTACTGCTGAATTGCAACGTATGACCGAACAATTACAAGAGGAAAATGGTATCCGTAAGCATACCGAAGAAAGGTTGTCACGCGCTCTTCAACGCGAACAGAGCTTTAGTGACATGAAGTCACGGTTTGTCACGATGTTGTCTCACCAATTCCGCACACCACTGACTTTGGTTCAAAATGGGCTCGATATTATTACTTCCTTACTGATCCGAAATACGAGTATTTCTCATGAACAGGTTGCTAAACATCTCTCATCGATGATGGGGGCTACTGACCAGATTGTTGAGCTACTGGAGCGTGTAGCAACTTTATCGGATATGCAGATCAATCTTCTCGAAGAAAAGCCACACCAATTTGTACTTGAGCCACTTTTACGCACTATTATACATGAGTGCGCTATGCAGGATGAAAACAATGTTGTTAAGCCATTGGAGCGTATTCAAGTAAGGTTGCAGGGAGACATTCCTTCCCTGTATACAATTGAAACAGCACTACACAGAGCCTTGATGGAAGTAGTGAAGAATGCGTTGCACTACAGCGACGAGAATTCGCCTATTGTAATTTCAGCTGAAGTCGACAGAATACATTCTCATCGTGTACATATTACCGTTACCAATCAAGGCAAACAGCTATCCGAAGAAGAATATCGGATGATTTTTGAAAACTTTTACCGCACAGGTCTTGCACAAACCGTTGGGAGTCAGCGTGGTTTAGGAATTGGTTTAGGAATTGCGCAGTTTTGCATGCAAACACTTAATGGCATTATCGTGTGTACGAATTCTGAATCAAATTTGACTCATTTTCATTTGGAATTTCCTGCTGTTCTTCCGCAATAAGAGCAACCACAAATAAGAATACCCGCTGCTAAGTAGTATATTTTCTTCTCTCTTTTTAATCGTTGTCATGTCGGTGCTTGCAGAGTTTATCCTCTCGCTTACTCAAGCTGGAATGAGTGATGATATCACGACGCATGATCAAAAGCGTTTTCGTGTGATGAATATTGCTTTCCTTATTGGGATTGCGATATGTCTCATCTTAACACTCTTCTATGTATTGCATGGTGCTCATAGTTATGTGTGGACATCGATTGCTTCGACAAGTTTATTGATTATGTGCTTTGTCCTTCGCATTATTGGATACACAAATGGAGGAAACTTTTTTGCATTATTGATCATGAACATTGTGATTTTTATGGCGGAATATAGTTTCCCTGTAGGATCTGATATACATCTCCTTTATCTGCTCCCGCTTGCAACACTGTTTCTTGCTTATGAGCCAACGGAGTGGCGGTATATTAGTTTTTTTACAATTTTTCCTCTTATCCTACATACCATAGTCTTGATTACAGAGTATGTACCAACCGTGTTAATGGCAGGCATTATTGTTGAGGAAAAAAGCATACCGCCTCATGTTATGGCTTATTTAAGTTTTGTTATTGCCGTCTTAGGTGTCATTGCTTTTGTGATTGTCTATGCTAATGAAAATTATCGAACCGAGAAGATTCTAGAGCGTCAAGTATCAACCATCCGTGAGCAAGAGCAGAAGTTATCCAGCATTTTGAATGCAATTCCTGACCCTATTTGGCTGATTGATACTAACTACACTGTCTATGTGGGTAATGAAGCAATGGCGCGACATAATGAAAACCGAACGGGATATCGTTTGGCAATTGGTGCTGTCGTTTCTAATTCAATTTATACACCGGAAGAGCTTCGCATGTGGCAGGCAAAGTACTCATCAGCATTTGCCGGCAATTATGAAAGCTTTGAATATACAAGTGTTTATTCCGATGGCCGACGATGGTTTGCTATCACAGTTGCACCGGTGGTGATTGCCAATCGTATTACCGGCGCGGTTGGTATTCTCCGTGATATCACAGCAATAAAACGTACTCAGCAAGGTATCATTCGCAGTGAGGCAAATTTAAAAGCGGTAATATCATCGTTGGATGATATCATCTTTCAAATCAATAAAGAGCATCAAATCGAGAATGTATGGACATCCGATCATTATGCGTTTTCTAATGTTGGCGAATTGATTGGTAAATCAGTAGCACCGTTCTTCTATCAAGCCAGCCAGCAAGTTTCTAGTGCGATAGATATGGTGTTTGCAACTCACAAGCCTCAAAGTGTTGAATTTTATATCGAGCAAATGCGTCGATGGTATCGTGCAAAAATTTTGTACGTCATGATTAGTGGTAAAGAGACAGTTACTGTGCTCCTTGCAGATGTTTCTAGTCGCAAACAATATGAACAAGAGATTCTTAACTTGAATGGAAGACTGACACAGCTCAATGAAAATCTTGAAGAACGTGTTGCGGAGCGTACACAAGAACTAAAAAGCCTTGCATCAGAACTTCAAAATGAAGTCAGAATTCGCACCCATGCAGAAGAACGCTTATCGGTTGCCTTGGAACGTGAACACCTTTTCAGCGAGATGAAAACACGTCTTGTTACGTTGCTGTCACACCAATTTCGTACGCCGCTCACATATATTCAATCTGGTGCTGACATTATTGAACATTCGATGCGCACGGGGCGTACTCTTCTTCCTGAGCAAATCAATAAGTACTTAGAAGGTGTCTATGTTGGTACAGAGCAAATTGTTAATCTTATTGACAATGTGTCGCGGTTGATGGACGTGCAGACTGCTATTCTGCAAGACGACGCTGAAGACTTTAATCTGACAGACCTTGTTCAAAATATTGTTAAAGAGTTTAACTACAGCGATGATTTGCATGGATTGGAGGCAATTGAGCGAGTACGTATTTCGGCACCTGCTCTGTTGAATGTTCATACTGTACAATTGGCTATTCGTGCCGCTGTACAAGAATTACTCAAAAATGCACTTACGTATTCATTACCTAAAACGCCGATTTCTATTGATATTGTATCGCAAAAAGATGATAGTCTTACGAATGATGAAGATGAGATAACAAGCATATCACCGCAGATTGAGATACGTATTACCAATATGGGGTATGGTATTGCTCCAAATGAAATTGAGTCTGTTTTTGAGTACTTTTATCGTTCGGGTGAACATGATGCTGTGGGGAAAAGTCGTGGTTTGGGCATCGGACTTGGTTTAGTCAAATTCTGTGCTGAGGCAGTGCGTGGAAGTGTAAGATTGGACACGGATTTAACAGAAAAAGACATAACCAAAGAGACAACATTTACATTTATTTTCCCCCAGAATGCTACTTTGTGATAGAAGAACTTATTATTGAAAGCCTTCCATAGTCAATACAATCATATCTATGATGAGTGGGTAGGTGTCTCAGTTGAGATCCTACTCTCGATTGTGTTGATACATTTATATGATTTCATTGATCTCCACTGCCGTGCAGAGAACACTTTTTACATATCTCCAAAAGCTCTTTCCTGACCGTGGTAATGCCACTACTGCATATAAAGTTGGTAGTACCGTTTTTGATCTATCCGCTCATCATGAATCTGCTCGGCATATCGCGGCAATGGTACTTCTTTTGCCTACAATGCTGTGCTATTTATTTACGGTAGTTTTTTATGCTTTAGGACTACCGCGAAGTGGTATGGGCTTTTTTATTGTTGCAATCGGATTTACTTGTTGTACATGGTTTGGGCACTATAATCAGCAACGAGCTACCGAAGCTGTTCTCGTGTGGGCAGTAATAGCGGTATTTCTTATGTCGCATATTATTCCGCAAGGTGAGCTTACATATCCTTATTATTTCATGATACAATTAGGAGCATTGTTTGTTTATGGTATTCGGCGTTTAAAGGGAGTGATAATTTTTGCATTGCTGCCCATAGTTCTACATACGATAGCAATGTTCTACACACTACCGGCATATGGAGCTTATTTCGTGGAGGAAGCACATATACCAATGAATTTTTTGACCTTATCACGTTTTCTCATTGTTACTTGTGTGCTGTGTTTGGTGATACTTCTTCAGCAAAAAAGTACATTAGAAATAGAAGCAATTGTTGACAAAAGTATTGAAGCAACTCGTATTCATCAGCAACAGTTAAACGATATTGTTACTGCTATTCAGGAAGCGATATGGCTTACAGATGCAACGGGCAATATTATTTTAAGCAATCCTTCACTGCAGCAATCGTTGGTAAATCGTTTTCATATCATGTTTGGTAATCGTTTTGATATGATCGAATATTTTGAGCCGCATGAAAGAGAGCTTTGGCGTGAGCAGTACCAAAAAGTATTTCGAGGTGAAACAACCTCTTTCACTACCGAATGGCAAGACAAAGTACATAATAGAATGCATTGGTGGGAAATTACGCTTCTACCATTATCTGATCGTGGTTTGATCTATGGTGCCGTGGGTGTTGGGCGTGAGATAACTGAACAAAAAGAATTTGCCGAGAGGATTCTTGCACTGAATCAAGAGTTGTCGGTTATGACACACCGGCTTTCTTCAGCAAATGAAAATCTTGAATCACGTATCGTCGAGCGCACAGCCGATCTCGCTCAACTCGCGAAAGAATTACAACAAGAGAATGTCGAGCATCGTAAGACAAAAAAAAGTTTGGCTTCGTCTTTAGAGCGCGAAAAACGCTATGGGGATATGAGAATGAAATTAGCTATGATGCTATCGCACCAATTTCGTACGCCGATGGCCTATATTAAGTCGGCAAGCGATCTCATGGAAGCCTATCTTCGACGTGGTAAAGAGATTGATGAAGCACGCTTGCGAAATTTATTGAATTCTATCGATCGCGGTACATCAGAAATGGAAAAACTGATGAATGATATTTCTAATCTTTTAGAAACACAAGCAGAGTTACAGCAAGAACAACCACAACAGTTCAATCTTGTTTCTGTTGTACGAGAAGCATTACAGCTCCAGATTAGCCCGGGAGACTATCAAGATCCCTTGATTGGACATTCGTTGTTGGTAGATGTTGATGAAGATTTGATCGCCTTTACACGGCTTCATGCTTTGCGTACAGCGCTCTTTGAAATTATTCGTAATGCTGTGCAATATTCAGAGAAAGGTTCAACGATTAGTATTACTTCTTCATCTGTAAATTCACTCGAAACCAATGAAAAGATATATTCGATAGCCATTCACAATACGGGAAGTCAAATACCAATTGGCGAAGAGCATAATATCTTTGAGTTTTTCTATCGTGCGGGTCGTGAACATGAGGTCGGAGCATCCCGAAGTTTGGGTATAGGGCTTGGGCTTGCAAAGTATGCAGTGGAATTATTAGGCGGCTCGGTTATCTGTGTGCGTGGTCTGCTCAACGAAGCAAAGTTTACTATAACATTTCCACAAAAATTGCCGACCAATCTATATGATGTACCATCTGTACACATAACAATGTGAGTTCATGTCTAAGTTACAGCAGATACGGCTATCTACTTTTACCATATTGTTGGTGATTTTTTATGGTTGATTGTATTGTCCTCGGTGGTGGTTTTGCCGGTGCGAGAGCTGCACAAATGCTCGCTGAAAAAAAATATAGAGTCTTGTTGATAGAGGCCCGTTCTGCGTTAGGTGGGCGTGTAACAGACATTGTTGATCGCACCACTAACGAAACAATCGACAATGGTCAACATGTTATGATGGGGTGCTACACATCGGCACTGAGTTTAGCAGAAACGCTTGGTACACGACATATTTTACAGACACAAAATGCATTACGTGTGCAGTTTCGCGAGCGAAGTGGTGTTGATCTACTCGATGCAGGTGGGTTTATGCAATTGTTATCCCGTACTCTGGGTGTTGCTTCTGGCATGCTGCGCTTACAGGGTATCTCATTGCAGGAAAAATTCCATTTGATCATGTTCGCCACTCGACTACGAGTGGGCTTGGTAGATGCCGACGGTTTGACTTGTTATGAATTGCTGCGCCGCTATCATCAAAGTGATCGATTGATCACACGGTTGTGGGAGCCAATTATTCTTGCAACGCTGAATACTTCGGTCAAAACTGCCTCAGCAAATCTTCTTATGACTGTCCTGCGATTAGCATTTTTTGCTGGAGGTACAGCATCCCAAATGCTGCTACCTAATCGTAGTTTAGGAAATTTACTTTCTCCGCTGCCGCAATGGCTTAGTAAAAGAGGCGGTAAAGTATTGTTTTCAACAAAAGCAACAGGAATTGCCCATTATCAAACTACTGATGACCTTGTTTTTTCTGTGGAAACGAATGTAGGCAATACATATCATGCACGATCTGTTATCTGCGCTCTGCCGTCGTATGCAGCAAAGCAAGTACTTCCCGGAGAAGTGCTTACTTCCTCGGCACAGGAGTGGTTACGGAGGGTTACATATTCTCCCATTGTGTCGGTCTATTTATGGTTGGATCAGAATATTATAACAGAAGATTTTTCTGCCTTACTGGGTACAACAGTACAGTGGCTCTTTAATCGAAGAGTACTGTGCGAAACACATCCGGTCGCACGATTTCATTATCCTGGACATATTGCATTGACAATCAGTGCTGCTCATGATATTGCCATGAGCAAGCATGAAGAAATTATTGCATTGTGCATGGAGGAGCTTCGATCGGTGTATCCGAAATTCCATACAGTAAATCTCTTACATAGTCGAGTAGTGATTGAGCGTATGGCAACGCCGATGCTGATACCACAGATGGACGCAACACGTCCATCTGCAAAGACTCTTCAGGATGGTTTATATCTTGCCGGTGATTACACTGCAACAGGTTTACCCGCAACAATCGAGAGTGCAGCACGAAGCGGAGAAATTGCTGCCCGCGAGGTAGAACACTTTCTTGCATGTAATGAACGATAACTATTTCACTACAACAAAAAGCTGTGTGCTTGTATGCGTGCCAATAGTCATTCGCCATACATAGACACCTTGTAACAATTGCGATGATGGTATTTCTGCATGATAGTGATAAAGCAGTGAGTCGCTCCGCTCAAGGACTATGCGCGGTACCGCAACAACATGTCCTTGCATTGAGAAAATCTGTGCGGTAGGTGGTGGAAGCATGGCAAGGTCAAATGAATTGCCCGATAATTCTATGTCTGCCATGATCGATTCGTCCCTATGAGTAATCGGATTTGGATAAATATTTGACTGACCAATCCGAATATTACCACGTTGAGTTGAAAGAGAAGAAATAATGGCTGTACAGCGTGAAGTGCCTGATAATTGCGTACCAATACCTTGTCCTCTAATGGGAATACGAAATGCACCGCATTCCCGTGAAATCCACACAGTATCGACTATTGCTTGGTTTGAGCGTGGTGCAAAGCAAATACTCATTGTACGCTCTTGAAGGGGTGGAATCATCAAAGGAAACTGACCCAAGGGCGTAGAGAATTCGATGTTTGTTGACAAAAAAGTTCGTTGAATATAGAATGTATCCATCGGATGAGTATTACGGATACGAACATCGCGGCATCGCAGTGCTCCAAATGCAACGGAGTCAAATCGAATACTCCCACCGCTGACGGTTTCGACAATTTGTAATTGTCTTCCACCTTCGAAAAAACCGACTTCTATAGGTGCCGATACTGTCGAGCAGTCGTTCGCATCAGTAACACGAACGGTGAAAATACCATTGCTCCGTACAATAAGAGTTGGCGTTGTTGCTCCATTTGACCAAAGATAGCGTGTAAAACCCGGTGTTGCTGTCAGAATAATGCTGTCCCCACGGCAGGCTTGTTGAGCATTGGCAGTAATACTTACTTGAGGCAAAGGTAAAATAGTAATCGATAAAGATGAAGAACTCATGCATCCACGTATGTTTTGTACACGAGCAGTATAGGTGCCGGTGGTATTTGCTATATAAAGAGCTTCTTGCTGTGGCGATATAATGGTGGTGGTTGAGAGGACTCGACCATCAAGAAGCCATGTTACTGTTAGGGGGAAAAGAGTTCCATTGGTATTATTGGTAAAGCGAGATGACAGTGTGATACCGGAACCAAAACAAGTACGCAGTTGAGATTGCGATGACGTCAATTCAATGCGAGAAAGGGGAGTAACAGTAATTGTTACTGCTTGTGATGTACGACGACAATTCCCTTGTTCGGTAATAGTAACAGTATATGTGCCTGCTTGGCGAATGATAATCGATTGAGTTGTGGCACCATTTGACCATTGATAGCGAAGTGGTAGAGTACCAAGAGGTGCGGGGGCTTGAAGTATGGTGCTATCCCCTTCACAGAGTTGTGTGCCACCGATAACTGTGATGATCGGTTCGGGTAATTGCGAAGTTTTGTATACGCCTTGCCCCACGACAAATCCTATGGTATCATTGACGAACCAAATGTCATCGAGATCAGCATCGGGGGCAATGCCACAATTACGGTATTCCCATGAGATACCGGCATTGGTTGTATAAACGACAGACCCACCCGAACCGGCTCCCCAACCTCGTGCACTATCAATCACAAATGAACCATACATGGGTTTACCTGTTGAAAATTTACGCCAGGTACGACCTGTGTCCGAGCTACACCACATGCCGCCATCATCAAGTGAGCCACTGCACGAAGTTGGTCCACCTGAGTATGGAATAATAAATGTACCCCGTCGGTAAGCCATTTCTTCTTGCCATGAGCGTTCGCCCAAGTCAGAAAATGGTCGCCATGTCCTTCCTGTATCAAGCGTACGCCATACTATGCCACTGGATTGAGCATATCCCAGTCCCGGCGTCAGAGGTGCAGGGTAGCCGAGCGTGTTTGTAATGACGGCATCACTTAAACCTGAGCCACTAACACTACCCTCGAATAGCGTCCATGAGGAGCCGCCATTGGTTGTTCGCCAAAATTGTTGTTCCAAACCACATCCACTTCCCATAAAGATCCCAATATCACGGGTAAGGAAAAAGCATCCCCACAAACTATATGGTGTCGGAGGCATAATATCACGCCATGTGCGACCACCATCAATAGATTTGAAAATACCTGCTGGACCAGATGTATAACCTACTAAACTATCAACGAATTGTATGCTTTCAAGCATTCCTCGTCGTAATGGATCCGCATCAATTGTAACACCTTGCCATGTTTCTCCTCCGTCCGTGGTGCGGATAATCATACCATTAAATCCACATGCCCAGCCAAAGCGTGGTTGTGCAGGAAGAAAAAACACATCTAACCAATATCCTTGGGTAAGATACGGTTCAGGCATGGCAGTAATTTTACGCCATTGAGCAGTAGTTGGGAAAACAGAGTATAAAAGTATGATGGAGGACAAAATAAATAAGCGCCGCCAATATATGTTGATGGATGTCGTCAGAGAATATGATAATAATATGGAAGCGGCTAAAGGCACAAACAATAGTATTAGATGAGCAAGAAAGATTAATAGTTGTTGGTGCAACGTGCTAATTTCGCGTAATTCACTGCATGATGAAAGTAAAAACAATTCTTTTTTATTTATGGCACTCTTTGATACCGAGCAATGGGGAATAATAGAGTATAAGCAAGCATGGGAGCGTCAGAAAGCTCTGCAAGCACGAGTACAAAGCGGTCAGTGTCGAAGTACATTGGTTCTGTGTCAACACCCTACGGTCATTACCATTGGCAAAAATGGTACGCATGGTAATGTACGCTTGAGCGAGCACGAAGCGAATATGTATGGCGTGCAGGTCATTGCTAACAATCGCGGGGGTGATGTAACATTACATAATCCAGGGCAACTGGTCGGGTATCCAATTTTTCGACTGACCGATTTCAAGCCGGACTTGCATTGGTTCCTGCGGGAATTAGAAGAATGTATCATACAAGTTATTGCACAATTTGGTTTGCATGGTGGGCGAGTTGAAGGGTTGACTGGTGTGTGGGTCGAAGGCGAACGTAAGATTTGTGCTATGGGACTTCATTGCTCACGTTGGGTGACATCGCATGGTTTTGCTTTGAATATCATCAATAATATGCAGGAGTTTGAATGGATCATTCCGTGTGGTATTACAGATAAAAATGTTACGTCTATGTATAATGAAATGGAGAATATGGCACATAATTTGGACGATAAATATCGATATGTTGAACAACCAACATTATTGTTTGATGAAGTACAAGAAGTTTGTCAGTACGTTTTCCAGCAGAAATTTTGATGTGGAGAAATCAAAAAAAATGAAAAAAATTTGACAAACAAACAAAAGAAGTGTATCTTTGTATCCTTGCTTTGAAAACAAATTTGTTTTTTGAAAAACAGCTCAAATATGCGGGAGTAGCTCAGTTGGTAGAGCGTAACCTTGCCAAGGTTAATGTCGCGAGTTCGAGTCTCGTCTCCCGCTCTACGGCTCACAGTAGTCGTAACTTCCTCTTTATGCTGCATGCCTTACCGTCAACTGCCCTTCCCCGATGGTGAGGCATTTTTAGTTTAAATCCTACATCATATTTCTCATTCTTCCGTATCTTTATCTATCCTGATTTCAGGTGGTTTAACTGGTCTCTTATGCTTTCTACTGAGTACTAAAGTCCGTCAAACATTTCTGAAATCTTAAGCCGTTTGTCAAGCGTCCGTAAGCCTGTAGTACTATACGTTTTCGCAGCCCTCCACTTATCCTCAAGCACTATATTTTATCAGCATACCTATAGCAAGTTTTGTCATCAGCAGAGAGTATTATATTTTGGGCATTCGAACCTTCTTTTCATGCATGCTTTCTTGACGCTCGGAAGCATCCTTTTCTTGTTGATTATGACGCAGAGTGCAGCACCGCGCACATATAGTACCTGTATCACCGAGGGTATCCGTGTTGAAGCATATCCTTCATTTATTGCACCGGGTGAGGCTCGTAAGGATGGACAAAATTATTTTTCCTATCGAATTTGTATCATAAATGATGGTCAAGAGACGGTACAATTACTCTCACGAGAGTGGCTTATTATCAATGCCGAAGGGAGTGAGCAACATGTAGCAGGGGAGGGTGTTGTCGGCTACACGCCAATATTAGAAGCAGGACAATCCTTTGAATACACAAGCTATTGTCCAATTGATACGCCATGGGGCACGATGGAGGGATACTATATTTTCAAAAGACAGGATCAAACCTTTTTTAAGGTACGTATTGAACGATTTTATCTTGTTGTTCCTGAACTTATGACCGAAGATAAAGTATAAACTATGATGATTCAAAATAGTATCGTTTGTATTGATCAAGTACGTACGTCATTGTTTCGTACAAGTACACGATATTGTCTTTGCCTTTTGATCATGTGGGTAGGGTGTTTGATTGCAGTACGGGCACAATCTTCAGACAAAACCAATAATATCTTTTCAAAAAAAGATACGCCGAACGATTCGGCACGTATAGCCATGATGACAATACAAGCGATGGAGTTATATCAAACGCAAACAGACTCTGCCGCACGCTTAGCAACAAAAGCGATTGCTGAAGCCGAACAGTACAATATCGCATCGTGCAAAGCCCGTGCTCAACATGCATTAGGACTAACGCGCTAAGTGCGGAGCAACTATGCAGAAGCACTTCGATTG
>DHLT01000205.1:19920-22196 GCA_002405405.1 Ignavibacteria bacterium UBA4661
TTGCTTTCAACAGCTTTATTTTATTTCGAGTCTGTGGGGGACCGCGAAGAATCTGCACGTCTTTTGGTAAACTTAGCGCGTGTGTATAATGCTGTCAGTGCCTCGACAACTGCATTGGAACATTGTTATAAGGCGCTGCGATTATCAAAACAAAGCCAGTCGCAAGAGGTAGAGGGGTTAGTATTAAATACTTTAGGGAATACGTATCGAGAAATAGGCAATCTTACCAAAGCAAAAGAAATGCTTTTTCGCTCATTAGCCACATATCAGGCGATCCGTCACGAAGCCGGAGTAGGTATTGCACTCGCTAATCTAGGGACTGTATATCGTTTTTGGGGTCGTGATTATCCACCAGCGATTGATACGGCATTGTTGTATTATCAGCAATCGCTAGTATTGCGCGAAAAGCTTCGTGATACTTTCGGTTTAGCAATTAATTATGCTTTGATAGGGTTAATTTTTGACCAGCGTAAGCAGTATGATACGGCGATGATATATTATAATCGATCATTAGAATTGAAACGTAAAAACCAAGATATGTTGGGTATTGCTCTAACGCTCAATGATATGAGTAAAATCAGTATTGCTACTCGGCATTATGGGCAAGCATTATCATTTGCACATGAGGCACTATCAATTGCTTCCCGAATTCAGGCATTAGGTGCAGCACGTGGTGCAGCAGAGCAATTGGTACAACTTTATCGTCGACAACACCAACATCATGCAGCTTTGCAATACTATGATACTGTCATGTACTATTCCAATCTCCTCATTACAGCCAACAAAGAAAAAGAATATGCTCGTATGGAGGCATTGCTCAAATTAGAAAATGTTGAACAAGAAAATTCTTCTTTACGTACTGAGCAGAAATTAAAAGAAGCAGAATTACGTAATACGAAGCTTTTTACAGGTATTGCAGCAGGAGGTACGATACTTGCCGTATTGATTACACTTGGTGCTATGGTTACAATGAGAAGAATACGTCTTGCCCACAATCGCTTACAAGAGCAGCAAGGGACACTTATTAAGCAAGAGGTAACTATTCGAGAGAACAATCGCTTACTCTCGGATAATAATGAGCTGCTCTCCAAAGCACTGCAAGAAAAAGATGAGTTAATGAGCATTGTTGTTCATGATCTCCAAAATCCCTTGACAGGTATTTCTTTGATTCTTCAAATACTCAAACAACGTTCAGCGATAAATAAGTTAACCAATGAGTATTTACAGGCAAGAATAGATAATGCAACACATTCGGTTGAACGAATGCAAGAACTTATTCGTATGCTCTTATCAGATCATGCTGTACAAGCAGGTGCAATCACACAGCAATTTTCAGAAGTTGATGTTGGGCAAATACTGGTTGGTATTCTTCGCGATTACGAGCCACGAGCACATCAAAAAGGGATATCGCTCCGTATTGCACACAGTAATGCACCTACTGCTCAAGGACTTGAAACATCGCTACCACAGATACGATGGAATACTGACCAACGTATGGTGCATGATATCGTCGAAAATCTTGTTTCAAATGCGATAAAGTATTCGCATGCTCAGAGTACAGTACGTATTCTCTATGATTGCGCTGATACTCTAGTAATTATGGTTGCAGATGAAGGACAAGGGATTTCTGAAGCAGAGCAAAAGCACCTCTTTAAGCGATTCAGTCGGCTTTCTACCAAGCCGACTGCCGGCGAACAATCCACTGGCTTAGGATTGTCGATTGTCAAGCGATATGTCGATTTGCTAGGAGGTATCATCAGCGTGAAAAGCGAGGTAGGCAAAGGGTCAATATTCTCTGTAGCACTACCTCGTGAAGTTTGCTAGAATAAATAAAAAACGGTATGAAATCACAACAGTTCGCCGAATTTTCGAATCAATTCTTTTTGTGCTTCGTTTAATGGCTTTGGAATATGAATCATCATACGCACGTACAAATCGCCTCGTTCACTGTTTTTGGTGAGCAAGGGCATTCCTAAATTTTTTAAACGTAACCGAACACCACTTTGTGTTTCAGGGGCAACTTTAATCTTGATTTTTTTATTGTCAAGTGTAACTACTTCAGCTTCACCGCCGAATACTGCAGTAGGTAAAGAGATCGGAACATCAACGTATAGATCATTCCCTTTGCGCTCAAAACATTCATGATCTTGGACGGCGATGTGCACAATTAAGTCGCCACCATTGGATTCTTTCCCGGCGAGTGTCAGTTTTTTACCCGTATCCATACCCGGTTTAATCTTGAGTTTAATTTGGTGGCTACCGACGGGAAGAATTTT
>DHLT01000304.1 GCA_002405405.1 Ignavibacteria bacterium UBA4661
GATTATACAAGTATCGTGTGGAATGCGTAAAGATTGAATGAACGGTTGAAAGACTTTTCTGTTGCAAAAGTAAGAAATGGCTAAGGAATTCCCATAAAAAGCCCTAGTCGGACACCCATTCCCAAAGGCATATTGCTAGCTCTATTCTGTTCAGTTTGTGGTTGATTAAACATACCAATCATATCGCGACGAAAAAAAATTTCGGGTGAGAGATAAGTATTCTGCGCAATGGCGATGTCGTAACCAACGCCTATCATCGCACCGAGGCGTAAAGACTGAATCGTACCGGGGATTATTGTTTCTGTACGTTCAACGCCATTAAAAATAATATCGCGAGAAAAAATCATCGACTCTCGTACAGCAATCAAAGCATGAATCTCGGCACGTAAAAATAATGCCAGTGGGAAAAGTGTGTACTTTGCACCACCTGACAGTATCACATTATACGAAGATAATTGCCCTTGTTCTTGCACAAATAGTGAGTCAGTACCACGAACAGGAAATCCTTCGTATCGACCACCAAAATTGATGCGGTTATACTGCATTCCTAATCGCAAAGTATATGCTACATTATCAAACCAATACTCGCTGGCAAGACCAATATCGACAACACTGCTCTGCCCTTTTGATTGCAAGCAATTACACTCTGAGATTGACTTATCGATACTAGGCACCGCTGATAACCATAACATACTTGCTGAACCCGTCAACCCGACAAACATTGATGGCGTTTGCTCCGGCAGGCGTGCTGAGTATTCCCAATGAAATGGTTGTGCCCTACTTTCACTGACACAGAGCACTAGTCCACAGAGTATAATTGCCATCCGAAACAATAATGATTTTCTATAATTCATGATAGCTGTCATTCGATAATAATCCATTTGTGTGAAGTGGTTCGACTGCTTTTTTGCATAACAATGGTATACATTCCTGCTTGAAGAGTTGGTGCAGACAGTGGAATATCTTGTTCATGACCGCCTGAAGACTGGACAAATCCTTCATAAACCTTTGTACCAAAAAGATTATATATACAAATTCGCATCGGATCTTTGCTACCTATCTCTTCATCGACGACCCGCAGAGAAATATCTCTACCACTGGGATTGGGTGATATAGATTGGATTCGCAAGCGTTTTTTGGCAACAACTTCTGTTAATCGATTAAGATCTGCTACAGAGTCAAGAACGATCAATCCGGAGCGTGGCGAACCGATTGATAAAGCATCCTCACATGCCAAAGAAGCAATGCTTCCACTTCTCCATGTAACGGGTGTTGATGCAACGCCTGCTAAATACGTCTGAAATACCAGCAGACACAATGTATCCCGCCGTAAAAAACCGCGACTGGGAGTTGATGATAATCGTAGTACTCCTTGTGCTACCTGAGGCGAAACAATAGACTCATTAAAATTGATACCCTCGATATTTTCAATAGCAGTTGACTGGCTATTGATCGCGACAAGCTGAATGACATTAGGATTATACGCGAAACTCAATGTTGCTTGAGTCAGGACTCGCGGATCGCCTTGTGTAGGGAACCGCCAATACACCGGCAGAACAACACGATTGCCCGGTCGTACACGAACTGTATCGCGTGGTTCGATGACAACACTATCAGCAAGAGGTGCAAATTCTGCCGTGATGCGCACACGTACGGAGTCATAGGGTGAAACAGCGTCAGTCAGCATAAGAACAGTGGTTTCTATGGAGCGCGGTTGAATGATTTGCTGAGGAATCATTTCTACTTGAATGGTTGCCGACGATTGTGGCTCTACAATGCCCGGCGCACTCGATAACAATCGAAACTCACCGGTATTGTTGACAAGCGCAATCGATCGTATTGACACTGATACATTCGATGGGTTTAAGACTGAAAACTGTATGGGCGCCAACTTGCATCGGCGGTTTGTGCCAATAATTCCTTGTGATAGCAAGGAGGTATATGAAAGCGTAGGTACATTAGCACTGCCACGAAAAACAATACGCCGTTCGATCTTAGGGGCATTAGTAAATCGGTCTTCTGCATCTGACTCAACAACATATTCAACCCTATGTTCACCACCAAGTCGAGGTGCAAATCGTACGGCAAAAGATGTATCGCTCGCAGAGGGCAAAAGCGTTCCGCCTGGTTGACGACTGAGTGGTTGTTGTACAATATCAAATTGTTCCGCAGCAAAGGGTGTTATCGGTCGAAGTACTTGCGAACGTAATCGCAAAGGAATGTTCCCGACATTATCTAACACTACATTCACACGACGCGTTGTACCGAAGCGCACCGTACCGACATCGACGGTATCAGCAACAGTTGTCTGTGTCGCAGTCGTTGAGATACCACGTATAAATCGTACAGTTGAACGGTCACCTCCCACATCTGGGAATGCAGTATTCCATGTTAATCGTTGTTCAATACCAACCAATGTCATCATCGTAATGGTCGAATCGACAACCGTACCAGAACGATACTGTACAACAAGGCGTGCAGTATCACGCCCAAGCCATCCCGCTCGTGCACGAATACGGATTTCAGCAAATCCCAAGGTAGGTACAATCGGTAACTCGCCCTCTACTGACCATAATGTTTGCGAAGAAGGATTAGCCTTGACGATACGTACAGCATCAATGGGAATGGCAAAGGTTGATTGATTAAAAAACCGAAGAATACGCGTTGTTTCCGTGCCAACGTATAAGGAATCAAATATCAACATAGGTACTTGTGGTTGTACTGCCAATGCACTGCTCCGACCAAAAACGACAATGGTTCGATTCTCAACTGCCACACCAGTATTCGCTTCTTGCACAACGATTCCAACTCTTGCAGTATTGATACGAATGTCATTCGCAGAAGTAAATTGAATTCGAATTGGCAAAGAATCATTTGCCTGAAGTATGCCGGCACCTGACGACACGGTAAACAATCCCGACACAGGATTATTTTCATTGACGATCGTTGTTACAACTTGCAGTGGAACATTTGCCGTATTCACAACCCATATCGTATCTGCTCGCGTAATTGGACCTGCAAGTGAGAGAGGAAGATTACCAAAATCCGCCGAATCCTGACGCGCATTTAATCGTGGATATCGTATTCGACTCTGCGCATTCATCCCAACACCTGATACGAATACGGGTATTTCCGTACCGTCAGCAAGCACAATGGCACAACGCGCTTGTGTTACAGCAACATCTGTCGGTAAGAATGTAATAGGTACTATAAGAGATTGATTATTTGCAAGATTTTGCGGTGCGACTGTGCATGAAAATTGTTGATTATTCGTCATAGCACCGATGATTGATATTGTACGACCACTACGATTTGTCATCGTAATACTAGCAGAGGATGCTTGTCGTAATCGGACATTACCAAAGGCGACACTGTCATTATAACTGATAGTATATGCAACTGCTCGTCCTTGTACAACAATCTCCATATAATGGTCTTTTGCAACAGCATCAAAAGCAAGCGTAGAATCATTACAATACACACGAAATCGAGCTGTTGCTCCCCCTGTAGATTGAGGCGTGTATGCAAATTCTATCTGTAATGAATCATTTTGTGTCACAGTTCCCTCAAAAGTAGAACGACCCAAGACAAAAGGACGCATACCTGCCTGCGATTGCGTCAGTGTCATACGCCACTGAGCGGTATCACCTTCAATCATCATGATTCGATAGTGTAGTGGTTGTATTGCACGATTAAGTAGCACGCGATTGACGGAACGCTTAACCTCCTTACCAAACCATAGAGACCGCACGTCAATGGATTCACGAGCAAAGCTTTGACCACTCTGTATCAACGAGTCTGAGAGTATTGATTTCGATCCCGCTTTTTTCCAAACAAATTCGGGTGATATTCGTTGGAGATCAATTCGAAATTGTGTGGGCGAATTACCTGTAAAATTATCTGCGTATGCTGTTTTGTTTGACGTACTATCCTCAAACCATATCGCAGACAGTGGTATACCATTTCCTCGAACTGTTTTGGTATATACACTCTTAACAGAACGTAGAACAATGCTGTCCGGTCTGAAAGCAAAATTTTGCCATAAAAGAGCATCGACAACCATGTTTGATAACATCGGAAATGGACGGTGTATCACATCAACAGTTCCCGTTGATGCTCTTTGTGCATTGAGTGCAAGAAAAAAACGCCCGGCTCTAGTTTGATCGCTCAATCCCAGCACATCAACAAAACCTTTCATTCCGACTTGTGCAGGCATTGGAACCGTTTGTGATGAACTTTGTATCATCGGCAGT
>DHLT01000033.1:0-915 GCA_002405405.1 Ignavibacteria bacterium UBA4661
GTATTTCTATCATAAAAAACACCATTGGCATAGCCCTGGATCGTACGATTTTCTTCTGCCATAGCTAGACGTTTAAGAGCCATGAGGGCGTATTCCTCTTGTAATTCGATACCAATATAGTTGCGTCCTAATTTTTTTGCTACGACAGCTGTTGTGCCTGACCCCAAAAATGGATCAAGCACTGTATCGCCCTCATTTGTGGATGCCAGAAGGATTTTTGCTAAAAGTTTTTCAGGCTTTTGTGTCGGATGAGGTGTATTTTCTGGCATTGACCAAAATGGTATCGTAATATCCGTCCATACATTGGATGGGTGGGTCAATCGAAATTTATCTTGCTCATTTTGAGTCGATGTATGCCAGTCTTTTGCTTTGCCCGAAGAATCGCGATAAGGTGCTATCACGCGACGCTGCAACTTGACGGCATCGACATTAAAGGTATAGTCTTTTCCACGTGTACAGAACCAAATATCTTCGGAACAATTTTTCCAATTCGATTTCGCACCACGACCTTTTTCACGTTCAAAAGTGATTCGATTTTGCACGGTTAGATGCTTTGACACTACTTCATAAATAGCTGATGACGAACGCCAATCACCACAGATATACACACTTGCGTTAGGCTTAAGCACGCGTAGAAGCGGCTTGAACCATGCGGTAAAACATTCTACGTACTCTTGATGCGAACGTTCAGCAAAAACATGCCCATGAAAAGATTTTGTCAAATTGTACGGTGGATCTAAAAAAATAAGATCGACTGATTCCGAAGGAATAGCGTCAGTCATTGCTTCCATTGTTCCGCACATGATATAATTATTCGCTGGTGCACAGTTGGGGTTAGTAATCAGCGACTTGCTGTAATGACGGCGATCCGCAGATGTGAGTTCTAGTGTTTTATTAAGTGGCGACAGCTGACGA
>DHLT01000033.1:1028-3167 GCA_002405405.1 Ignavibacteria bacterium UBA4661
GTTTTATTAAGTGGCGACCGCTGACGATTGTTTATTGATTTGATTGATGGGTTATCTTGTTGACTCAATTGCTTCCCAAGAGTGTTGGGTAATCTTTTGCGTGACAAACGCGGTAGAGCCGGTGAGTGTTCGACAGGAAGCATAGTTGTTGCAAATCCTGTATGCAGAACGGAAGGCGTATGTTGTTTTGGCATAGAAAATCACGAAAGAAGAAACATGAGTACATTTCTTCTCTACTGATGAAAAAATATGCCAAAAAAGATGATTGGTAATTATTGTAGGATTGATAAGAGTAAATATCAGTGGCTAACTACCGATGCCGTGTTTGTAATACCTGTACAACGTCGTGTAGGGAATGTTCTTTAGCGGCAAGCAACACGAGTGTATGAAAAAGTAGGTCTGCTGCTTCACCAAGGAACAAACTCTGATTGTCATCTTTTGCTTCAATGACAAGTTCGACAGCTTCTTCGCCAACTTTCTGTGCAATTTTGTTGATACCTTTTGCAAATAGTTTTGCAGTGTAGGAGTCAGGTGTAGGTTCTGTTTTACGATGATGAATCGTTTGCTCCAAGTGTGATAAAAATGCAAGAGTAGAAGGCGTATTGCTTAAACCAAAGCAAGAATCATTGCCAGTGTGGCAAGTAGGTCCCGCGGGACTAGCAAGGATGAGCAAGGTGTCATTATCACAATCATTCAGAATGTCGTTGCTTGTATCAGCAATGCGTAAAATATTGCCAGACGTTTCGCCCTTTGTCCATAAACGCTGTTTAGATCTGCTAAAAAAGGTAACAGTACCGCTTGCTATAGTTTGTTCAAGTGCAGCACGATTCATGTAGCCAAGCATAAGAACTACACGCGTATTTTTATCTTGGACTATTGCAGGTATCAAACCGGTGGCAGCATCAAAACGAAGATCATCAAAAGAGCATTGCATAGGAATATTAAAGGGAATAAGACAGACAAAAACGGGTGCAAAGTTAGTGAAATGCTTATGATGCCGTATCTACTTCTCACGAAGTTTCGTTAAATTCATACGTGCGTGAACAAACATGATTCATATAGGCACATGAGATGATTAAAAAAAGGGGGTATTGTGTCATATCAATACGGAATTCTATTTATCGGGGACATTGTTGGTCGTGTGGGGTTGGATACATTGGTGAATGTCATGCCTTCCCTTAAAGAGCGCTTCAAGCCACAATTTATCATTACCAATGGTGAGAACATCGTCAATGGGAAAGGTATGACAGAAATCGAAGCAGATATTCTCTTTAAAGCAGGTGCCAATGTGATTACTACGGGCAATCATATTTGGGAGCAGTGGAAAGCACGTCCGATGTTGTCGGAGCGAAAAAATATTTTACGACCCCATAATTATCCTAAAGGCAATCCTGGTACGGGGTATTGTATTGCTGAGTGTGGCGATGGAAAAAAAATTGGTGTCTTGCAATTGCAAGGTCGTACTTATATGTCAGCTATAGATTGTCCGTTTCGGACTGCAGAGCAGGTTATCCCCAAAATGAAAATTGAAACGAATATCATTATTGTTGATTTCCATGCTGATGCTACGGCAGAAAAAATCTCGATGGGTTGGTTCCTCGATGGGCAGGTGAGTGCTGTATTAGGTACGCATACACATGTGCAAACGGGTGATGCCCGCTTGATGCCCAAAGGTACCGCATATATTAGCGATGTAGGTATGACAGGTCCTTATGACTCTGTTATCGGTATGAGAACTGACATTGCAATCAAGCGTATGTTACTTCAAACAGCTCATAAATATGAGGTTGCAGAAAATGATGTACGAGTTTGTGGTGCATTTGTCAAAATTGACTCTCGTACTGGAAAAGCAACTCACATTGAATCTTTTACATTACCCGAATGGAAGCGGAGTGAGTAAAAGTTATACGGAGAGTCGAACAGCAACTGCTTGTGCATGAGCGTCTAAGCCTTCAGCTTGAGCCATTGTGATAACAGTGGGCGCAATTGCTTGTAATCCCTCGTTTGTAAGAGATTGCAGAGTAATTTTTTTCATAAAACTATCAATAGAAACACCACTATATGAACGAGCATAGCCATTGGTAGGTAATGTATGATTTGTTCCCGATGCGTAATCTCCGACAGACTCCGGTGTATAAT
>DHLT01000033.1:3296-7730 GCA_002405405.1 Ignavibacteria bacterium UBA4661
CCAATAAAAATTGAACCTGCATCGGTAATGCGTTCGGCAAGCGCACTTGCATCGTGGGTAGCAATAATCAAATGCTCGGGGGCATAGAGATTCGAGAGCGCGATGGCAGCATCAGTTGTTTCAACAACAATACATCGGCTATTGTTCAGTGCTCGTGATGCAGTTTCTTTGCGTGGCAGAAAACTAAGCTGGATGTCAATTTCTTGCAGTGTTGCTTCTGCTAATGGTAGGCTTGTCGTAATAAGCATGACTTGTGCATCGATATCATGTTCTGCTTGTGCAAGCAGATCTGCCGCAACAAATCGTGGGTTAGCGGTATCATCAGCAATAACCAACACTTCTGATGGTCCAGCCGGCATATCGATAGCAACACCATACTGTTGAGCATAGTGTTTTGCTGCAACGACATATTTATTACCGGGTCCAAAAATTTTATGCACAGCAGGCACAGACTCAGTGCCAAACGTCATAGCTGCAATTGCTTGTGCACCGCCTGCTTTATACACATGGCGAATACCAACTGTTTGTGCTGCATAGAGGATAGCAGGGTGCACATCGCCGGTTGCGCTAGGTGGCGTGCAAAGTATGCGAATGTCACTTCCTGCAATCCTTGCAGGAATACCTAACATGAGAACTGTCGAAAAAAGTGGCGCTGTACCGCCTGGAATATACAATCCAACACGACCGATAGGCAAGGATTTACGCCAACACACAACACCAGGCATGGTCGAGATGCGTTGTGTAGCTTCAACTTGCATCGTGTCGAATTGCATGGTATGGAATTTCGAGATGTTTTCCGCTGCAACACGAATTGCTTGTTTGACATCATGGCTTAGGAGTTTTTCTGCACGAAGGAACTCTTCGTCACGAACAATAATGTTGTCAATATCAGCTTTATCAAACTGCCGTGCATAGTTGCGTAGTGCTATATCACCATTTTCCTGAACTGTGGAGAAAATGGGTGCAATGATAGACTCCAATGATTCATGCTGTGCTGCAGGACGACGCGTGAGTTCAAGAAATTGAGAAGAAGGGGGATTCAGCGTAATTGTCATATCACATTATCTTGTAAAAAGGAGACGAATCATTATTATACGCCACGGGTATCAGGCGACCAAATAAACTTGTGCATCTGCAGTTGAAAACGCACCGGCAGTCGATCTTCGAGAATCCACGATACTAATTCCTGATAGGGAACAGTATTGAAGACCGGTGAAAAAAGAACCGATTTACAATGTTTATATAATGCGTATTCGCGAACGAGATCGCGCGACCATTCGTAATCTTCACGCGAACCGATGACGAATTTTACTTCGTCATGCGGACGCAGATGCAACAGATTCGTATAGTTGTTCATACGCATCATATTAGACGAGGGTGTTTTCATATCAATAATGCGAATAACACGTTTGTCGCATAGCGAGGCATCGACATGACCGCCTGTTTCTACGGCAACAGTATAACCCTGATCGCAATAATATCGCATGAGCGGAAACACATTAATTTCTTCGAGCGGTTCGCCACCAGTGAATTCAATGAACGAGCATTGGTAGGATCGAAAAATATTGTCAATCTCTTGTCCCGTCATTTGTGTGCCACCACTGCGTCGATCGATCGCATACGTTGTGTCGCAATACGAACAGCGTAGTTTGCATCCATGCAGACGAACAAAAACACAAGGCAAGCCTACACGAGTTCCTTCACCTTGAATAGAATAGAAAATTTCATTCACGCGAAAAAGTAAGTCGAGCGGGTTAGATGTGGGAATGTTTTCTGCACGAGGATGCAGAAGGTCATGTGATAATGGTTTGGAACTCATGGCAAGTGCACAGTAAAAGAGAACATAGGAAATCAAGTACATCAATAACCAGTCTTGCAGAACTTGTCAGTCTTGCAGAACTGCATATCGTTTTTTTATGCGTGTGCGATAGAGATGAATCATCGGCTGCAAGCCCATCGTCTGCATAAGACTTTCGATAGTTGATTTTATGACTGATAAACGAAATTGTCTGTAGCATTCTTCACGGTTTAATCCTACAGAAATCGCAATGTCGCGCATTTCGCGGAGAGCTTTCACGCGGTGTTTTCCTGATGCTCCTGCCAAAGAATAACGCACAAGCTGCGCATGAGGCAAGGGTTGAAAGACGAAGTTTTGTTTCCATGCGCGAAGAAGCCAGTCGTAATCCATAGCATAACGCAACTGTTCACGAAAACCACCGATGGTATCAAAGACCTTTTTGCGAGCAAATACTGCTTGATGACAGACGAAAGAATGATAGAGATTCAGTTCCGAAAAGGGAAGTGCACGCTGTACGATAGTGGTATTTCCCTCTTGCTCCAAAAGTGCTTCGCCATAGAGAATGTCAGCCATAGGATACTGTTCTGCTCCTGCAAGAATTGTAGCAAAAGCATTAGGT
Organism: Ignavibacteria bacterium UBA4661; assembly: GCA_002405405.1. Classification (GTDB taxonomy): domain Bacteria; phylum Bacteroidota; class Ignavibacteria; order Kapaibacteriales; family UBA4661; genus UBA4661. The sequence continues at coordinate 5,714 of DHLT01000033.1, forward strand.
AAATATGCATCGTCTGCACCAAGAATAGCAATCCACTCACCACGTGCATGAGCAACACCTTTGCTAAAAGCATCAGCGATGCCTTTATCTTTCTCACTGCTCCAAAAAGTTATAACATCATCATATTCACGCAGAATATCAAGAGTTTCGTCGGTAGACCCACCATCTATGATGATACACTCAATAAATTCCTTAGAAAAAGTACCTTCAATTGCTTGCAAACGAATGCTGTCAAGCATTGTTCGAAGAGTAGAAGCAGAATTATAGCACGCTGTTATAACACTAATACGGGGGGTAGTTGTCATGTAATTAGAAAAACCAAAGGAAGAGAAATATGGGAAGAACATATCATACAAGCGTATGGTATGCGCAATGTTCTATCTTAAACCACAGCAAGTATAAGGACACAAAAAACATAACATTATAAGAACGCAAAAAACAAGGAAGGATTTTATGCAGATTATATCACTGCTTGTATCCAGCGTTTTTGCGCAACAAAAATAGCACTACTTCCTGCAAAACAGCAATATGAAGTCAGAACCCCAAACCAAATACCACTGCTTTGTAAAGATGTATAATGAGATAGGATGTATGCTGCAGGAAACTGTGTGCAAAGAAAAGAAAAAAAGACAATGCCCAAGCTGACGAAAGGTTTGCCGGCTCCTGAAAGGACACGAATAGAGAGTACACCCAGTACAAGAAGCGGGTAACCAAAAATGGAGACGCTGAGGTAACTATGCACTGCAGAAAGTACAGCAGCATCCTTGACAAAAATTTGAGCGAACGTATTCGAACCTAAAAAAATTAGGCTGCCGATGCTTGCAGCTAATGCTGAGACCTGCCATACAGCCGTACGGTAGAATTGTATAACACGTTCAGGTTGTTGAGCACCAAGATTCTGTGCGGTGATGGTTTCCATTGCAATCCCGAATGCCAGCACGGGCATAAAAATGAGAAAATCCATACGTGTACCTAGTGTATAAGCCGTTGTCGTTGCCAAGCCAAAGCTACTTACGATCCCGTAAATAGAAACCCGCGTTGAGCTAATACACAGCATTTGTAACGAGGTTGGTACTCCGAGTGTCAGTATTTGACGAACAATCTTCCAATGTGGTAAAGCAAGATTAAGCCGAATTCTGAGTCCGCTGCGATCATTAAATATATTCCATACGGCGATGCTACAACTAGTAATGATGGCTAATGCCGTTGCTAAGCCGGCACCATACATGCCTAAAGCAGGAATTGGACCAATACCATAAATAAAAACAGGAGCGAAGGCGATGTTAAGAAGAGCACTGATGACCAGTACTCTCATTGAAAACATCGAGTTACCTGCTGATCGGGCAATGGAGTTGATTTGAAAGATGAGAAGATTGGCAGGAAAAGCAAAAAGAACCATGCTCATATACGCAAGCGCATACATTTCAACTTCGCCTTTCAAGCCAAGAAGATGTAATAAGAAAGGCATAGCTGCATAGAGTATGATCCCCAAGATGACACCCGCAAGAAACATAGCATTTAATGATTGCGAGGCGATGTTCTCCGCTTCTTCACGGCGTTGTTCGCCGATTCTACGCGCTACAAGAATAGATGTGCCGGTTGCAAAACCTCCGCCGAGTGTATATGTGAAAAACATCACTTGTTCGCATACGCCAGCCGCCGCAATTGCTGCAGGACCTAAATGTCGAATAAAGAATGTATCAATCCACACATATACGATTTGCGCAAGAAAACTGAAAATCAATGGTGTTGCAAATTTCCATAACGAAGGAGTTACATCACCACGTAAGAGGTCTACACCACGAAGTTGCGGAGGAGATGATGAATTGACAGTTTGGGTGGGGGAAGGTTTAGAATCCACAATAATATAATCTCGCAATAAAGACACAAAAGTAGAGAGCAAAAATACAAAATGCTCGCTTGTCATCGTATCATGAAATTCCTCTTTTGTTTCTCTAGTTATCAGTGTTAAGGAGTGCAACTTTACTTTTTTAAGAAAAAATAATGAATGAGCTAA
>DHLT01000178.1 GCA_002405405.1 Ignavibacteria bacterium UBA4661
CTCATTTGCTTGATTTTTTGAGGATTCTTCTTTTTTGTATCTCTATGCATATTTACGGTAAACATGCAGTTCGCGAAGCACTGACTGCACTCACACAACCTCCGAACAAAGGAGCTTCAACTTCTCGGCATCACTCGGAGGGATCCGGTGCTCTTGTGCCACGTATTGAAAAAATTCATATTGCTTTTACAGCCGATGGTGATGTTGTTGAGCAAATTCGATCCCTAGCGCGCAAGGCAAATATTCCTTGTGGTACAATGGACAAACGCAAATTTGCCGACTTAGAAAAGTCGCTTGGTTTGCCGCAATTCAAGTCGCAAGGTGTTATTGCCATGACATCAAACGTAAAACTGCGCATTGTTAGTGAACTGATCGAAGAATGTTATGCAGATTCCGAAACACCATTGGTATTAGTACTTGATGGTATTACAGATCCACACAATTTGGGGGCAATTATTCGTACAGCAGAATGTGTTGGTGTGCATGGTATTGTTTTGCCGGAACGCAATTCTGCGCCGCTGACGGCAACTGTTCACAAAACATCGGTTGGTGCAGTGGAGCATGTTCGCATTGCAAAATCAAGTACTGCATCACAAGCTCTCAAAGATTTGAAACAAGCGGGCTTTCGAGTGATTGGCACCGATGATACTACAGATGCTGTATATACCGATGCCCATCTGTATGATGATGCCGTGGCGATTGTTATCGGTAGTGAAGGCGAAGGTATGGCAAAACCGGTGCGCGATCTGTGCGATACTATTATTAAAATCCCACTGCAAGGTGCGGTGTCTTCTTTGAATGCCTCCGTTGCCGCAGGTGTTGTGCTGTTTGAAATTGTACGACAACGCCAGGCATTATCCTAGTAACGCCAGGCATTATCCTAGTATAGTGTATAATTTTTTATCGTGACTTTCTCAATTTTTCTGGTTTCTCGTATGCACACTCATTACACTTTGCTTGATGGTACCACAATGCCGATTGGTACGATGTATTGCATCGGAAAAAACTATGCCGCTCACGCTCGCGAAATGGGTGGTGAAGTTCCGACATCGCCCATGGTCTTTTTGAAGCCGCCTGCGGCATATTTACCGAATGGAAGCACACTCAGTTTGCCGGCATTTTCGCAGAATGTTCACCACGAAGTTGAGCTGGTTGTTCTCATCGGTAAAGACTGTGCTGATATTCAGCTGAATGATGTTCCTACCGTGATCGCAGGATATGCTGTTGGCTTAGATATTACACTACGTGATATTCAAGCGCAAGCAAAACAAAAAGGCGAACCATGGGCTATTGCCAAAGGATTTCGTGGTTCTGCACCAATTTCTTCGTTTGTTTCTGCTGATGGTAAAACAATACCTGATTTTGAACTATTTCTTACTGTCAATGGTGCTATGCGTCAACAGGGTTTGACGACTCACATGGAACGCTCCGTAGCAGAATTAGTTGCCTATCTTTCTTCTGTTTTCACTCTTCGAGCAGGCGATGTTGTTTTTACAGGAACACCTGAAGGTGTGAGTGCTATTCAGTTCGGCGATACTTTGCACGCTGAACTTCGTTCACAGGATGGGGGAGCGGTAGTAACAGAAATCGATATTACAGTCGCCTAAAGGTATTGTTGTTTTTATTATCGTAATTGTAATTGTTGTTACCGATATATGCTGTCATGGTGATGCTATGACAGCATATTGCTTCATGTTTCATTTTCTTTTTATTGCAAATGATTTGCAGTTGTTGTGTATATTTGAGATATGTTCGTTTGATAATCGTCCTCGTATGGTTTGGTGCTTTTGATCTTATGGGTATGTCCATAGTCGAGCATTCGTATGATGGTACGGCAATATCTGATAGCATGGCAGTGAATACCGATGCGATGACCTGCAAAAAACAACTGCATCATGCCGTTGATTCAGTACAGCATCTGCTTATTTCTTTAGAAGCAACATCGCGCAGGGATAGTGCAACGATCATCTTGCTTGCCAATTACTGCCATAGATTGTCAGCCCAAGCATTACAGTGTCATTATCATACTGTTGCCATGTTTTTCGTGAGTGTAGCGAATAATGCTCTTTCTTTGCAGCGATCACGCAATATTCTCTTGTTTCGTATGGCTATCAGTGATATGCGTGTCGTGTTACGCGATATAAAGCGACGTTTATATGAAGATTAAGCATTGTGATATTTCTCATATTTCTCTTTCATTTTTTATATTTCTTTATGCCAGTTCAACAGCATCCGGTACCGATTACTGTCTTGTGTGGTTTTCTTGGTGCCGGCAAAACAACATTACTTAATCACATTCTAGGCAATACATCAGGCAAAAAAATCGCCGTGATTATCAACGAGTTCGGTGAAATTAATATTGATGCAAAGCTTGTTAAGCATACAACTGAAAAAACAATCGAATTATCTAATGGTTGTATTTGCTGTACTCTTCGTGGAGATTTGATTGAGGCAGTAGATGATATTCTTCGATCGCATGATATCGATGGCATTGTCATTGAATCAACAGGTATCGGTGAACCATTACCGATTGTACAAGCATTTTATACACCACCTGAACTTCTTGATTTACAGCCGGACTTGCCAAAGCTTACCGGGCGTGTAACTGTTGATGCAGTTATTACGGTTATTGATGCCGCAAACTTTTTTGACATTTATCAACGTGCTGGTACACTGCCTGAAGATGCCTCGCAACGAGGCTTTGGGCAGTTACTGAGCGATCAAATCGAAAGTGCCGATATCATTGTCGTGAATAAATGCGAAGCTGCTGATGAAGCGACCCTCAATAAACTTGAGGAGTTTTTAGATATGACGTGCCCACGTGCTAAAATGCTTTTTACCTCTTTTGGGGATGTTCCTTTAGATGAGGTACTTGATACCAAGCTCTTTAATATGAGTGTCATGGAGCAATCGCCGGCATGGATATATGAACTCACGAAGGAGCATACTCCGGAAAGTGAAGAGTATGGTATTTCTGCTTTTGTGTATAAAAATAAACACCGTTTTGATGAAGCGAAACTCGTAACAATATTAGAAAAAGGATTGCCTAAAAATATCTTACGTTCAAAAGGATGGATTGCCTTAGATAAGACGGATGATGCTTTCTTGTGGAATCAAGCCGGTAAAATTTTGTCATTTACGGTGTTTGGGCAGTGGACTAATCCCTCTACTGCGCAAAATGAAATTGTATTTATCGGAACTGATCTGAATCAGCAAGCAATTGAAGCATTGCTTGCTCCCGCTATCGTATCTAGCGAATATTGAGGTTGCCAAGAAGATAGCGATACACCCGGAAAGTCTCTTGTAGGCAACAGGAGACTTTTTGCGTATAAAAATCTCTATCTTGCACAATGATGTCCATTGCATGCTATAAAAGTATGTTGTGTTGCTTGTGTTTCGTCATCCTTGAAATTTTTGCGGTATGGTCAAACGTATTCTGCTTTTCTTTCTCAAATTTATTTTGGGTGCATGGGTCGCTTCGATTCTTATCGTTGTTGTCTATCGTTTTGTCCCTGTACCGATAACACCCCTGATGTTAATTCGAATTGCAGAAGGTGCATTACAAGGTCGATGGGTTGGTATTGATAAGGATTGGGTCAGTTATGATGAAATTTCGCCGAATGTTTTTCGTGCTGTAATGTCAGGCGAGGATGGCAAGTTTCTTCGTCATGGTGGGATTGACTGGGAGGCAGTCGAAAAGGCTCGCAAGCGCAATGAACAAGCCAAAGGTAAGAAAGTATATGGAGCAAGTACGATTACCATGCAAACAGCAAAGAATGCGTTTTTGATACCCGTTCGGAGCTATATCCGCAAAGCATTAGAGGCATACTTTACATACATGATCGAATTTGTATGGGGCAAAAAAAGAATCTTAGAAGTGTATGTCAATATCATTGAAATGGGAGATGGCATTTATGGTGTCGAAGCGGCATCACGAGCATATTTCGGAAAATCGGCAAAGAATCTCTCGCCCCAAGAAGCGGCTTTAATCGCTGCTGTTTTACCAAATCCCCGTCGATGGTCGCCGGCAAAACCAACAGGATATATTCAAAAGCGAGCAAGTTTTATTCAGGGGCGTATGGCAGGAATGCCATTGCCGAAATAAAGATTGCTGTTGATGATGAGAAAAGTTGTTGCCGATAAAAATAGTGTGCAAAAGCTACACATTTGCAATAACAAGAAATAATGTGATGAGTATTTATTTCGCTTGCTTTCTGCCAAATACTCCTCTATCTTGCAGGCATTCGGCTATATTCTTACACATTTTGCTAGTGCAATAATGCCGAAGTCTTACATGTGCAATCATACGTCAGCCTTGTGCAATCAAAAACATTAAGCCAAACAAATTCAGCCTACAAACATCAAGCCTTGTGCTTTTTACAGTTTTATCTACTCATTTTCACCAAATAGAGAAGCGTATGAATAGAGAGATCCATAAATGGTGGAGTCCACGACTCAACAAAGACATGGAAATTGCAGTGTATGGACACTGGGGTTTTCCCTTGCTTATGTTTCCAACAGCCGGAGCAGACTATCTCGAGTACGAACGATTTTACATGATTGATGTTATTAAAGAGTACATAGAGGCAGGCAAGGTCAAAGTGTTTTCAATTAATAGCATTAATAGCGAGAGCTGGTTGAATCGCCGTATGCACCCACGGCATAAATCTATTCGCCATCAGCAATACAATGGCTATGTAAGCGAAGAGGTTGTACCGTTTATTTGGAATCACATTGGTGGCAGATTACCCATTATTACAACAGGAGCATCGCTTGGCGCACTTCATGGGGCGAATATGTTTTTTCGTCGTCCTGATCTTTTTGGTGGCACTCTTGCGATGAGTGGTGTGTATGATCTTACGGAATACTCCGATGGATATATGGATGAAGATGTGTATTTCAATTCACCTATCCATTATTTGAGCAATCTTTCTGATCATGGTGTCTTGGAGCAATTACGTCAAAGCAGACATATTCACATTCTTTCCGGTTCGGGTGCTTATGAGGCACCGGATGCATCGCGGAAACTATCATGGTTACTTAGTGTGAAAGGAATTTCGCACGAATTGGACATTTGGGGAGCAGATATGCGGCACGATTGGCCTACATGGCGGGCTATGTTGCCGCACTACCTTGCAACACGTTTCTAAACGGGCGTTATGCTCTGTTGGGGAATGTGAAGTGTGGTAGCACTTTCATGAACTTCACCACGAGTGGGGGTATTCTTGCAAAAGAATACCCCTGCTCTATTTTCGGAGTGAGTAGATTCTTTCTAATGCTTATGCTTTCTTTTCGGGAAGATCGAACGCAACCGCACTATGCTCGAAATGTCCTTTATGCGCACCATCGCAGAAAGGTTTGTTTTGCGACATACCGCAACGGCAGAGCGATACTGTTGTGCGTCCGCCCAATCCATACTGATTGCCCTGTGCATCAACAATAATAAAATCATTTTCTGTTTCGCCTTGAATTTTCAGCGAACCATTAGCATTGACAGTGATTTTTGTTGGCATATGAAGTTCCTTATAATGATCAAGAAAGATGAATTGAAAATGTGTAAAACTTTTTGGAAGAAAATGTTCGGCGAAGATACCTCATCCGAGCAGATGATGCAAGGCAGATGCAAGAAGAGGAAAGTGAAATTCAAATCCTGCATTTATCAAGCGTGTCGGTTTGATCTTTTGCCCTTGCAGGAGATATTGAGCAGATTCGCCCAATACCATACGTAAAGCCAGCGCAGGTACAGGAAAAAGCGATGGACGATGCAGTACTTTGCCTAATGTTTTTGCAAATTCATGCATTGTTACAGGATGAGGTGAAGCAAGATTATATGCACCTTGTAGAGGTACTATACCTTGTTGCATTTGACGCAAGGGGAAAAGAATGCCTCGTACCGTATCGTCAAAATGTACCCAAGGAAAATATTGTTTCCCTGAACCAAGTGCACCACCCACATACAAACGAAAAGGCAGAAGCATTCGCTCCAATGCGCCACCACTCGGGTGTAATACAATACCGATGCGTGGAAGAGCGGCGGTAATGGATGCCGCGTTTGCTTCAAGTGCAGCGTGCTCCCATCCAAGACAAATCTGTGCAAGAAAATCACTACCGGCAGAATGCGATTCTTCAACATTATCGATACCACAATCGCCATAGTAGCCAACTGCGGATGCAGAAATAAACAACTGCGGTTTGCGCGAAGCGCTGCTCATGGCAGAAACGAGAGTGGTTGTTGTATGAATACGACTGTCGAATAATTCCTCCTTGAGTTGTTGTGTCCACCGTTAATCAAACATGCCTGCTCAGGCATGATTGATAACCGCATAGGCTGTATCGGGTTCCGTGCGCAACAAATCGTGGAAG
>DHLT01000089.1:0-225 GCA_002405405.1 Ignavibacteria bacterium UBA4661
TAGCGAAGATGACTCTCTCCGTTCTCAGAATACTCTTTTACTTCTTTTCAAATAATACGATCAATCGCCGTAAAAAATATCTCACGGAGTTTCCATACAGATGTTTCAATACAACCTTCGATATGAAAAGTAGTCGGTACAACCGTACCAATTCGTAAACATGGCACCCCATATCGCTCGCATAATGCCGACAACTCACCGGTACGCTCCGGCGCACACGACACG
>DHLT01000089.1:383-6169 GCA_002405405.1 Ignavibacteria bacterium UBA4661
CCCGGTACGCTCCGGCGCACACGCCACGACGATACGTGATTGCGCCTCACCATAGAATGCACCAAGCGTTTTAGTACCGAGATTCACTTCGGCACCCAACTCTCCTTGCGAATGCACACTTGACTCTGCTAACGCAATTGCCAAGCCGCCTTCTGCTGTATCATGAGCGGAATGGACGATACCCGAGCGAATTGCTTCGAGAATTGCTTTCTGCAAACGTACTTCTTCTTCCAACTCAAAACTCGGCGCTGATCCGCCATACATGCCATAGACTTGTTTAAGATACTCACTCATACCAAGCTCTTCATTGCCGGTACGATGCACTCCCATCAAGAAAATGGCATCACCCTCCTGCGTAAAGCCCGTTCGCGCGATGTGTGCAACATTGTCGATTAATCCCAGCATACCAATTGTTGGTGTTGGAAAGACAGCGTGATTCTGCGACTCATTATGAAAGCTGACATTCCCGCCGGTAACAGGTGTACCGAGAGCGCGACATGCCGCACCCATACCGCGAATAGCTTCTTTGAATTGCCAATACACTTCCGGATCATACGGATTACCAAAATTGAGACAATTGGTAATCGCTACCGGCTCCGCACCGGTACACGCTACATTACGTGCTGCTTCAGCAACTGCCATCATGCCTCCTTTGTACGGATCAGCATACACATAGCGTGCATTACAATCGGTGCTTACGGCAATCGCTTTACCGGGTAACTCTTTTAACCGTATCACCGCCGCATCGGCTTCAGCACGAGCAACAGTGTTTGTACCGACTTGCGAATCATACTGTTCAAAAATCCATTTTTTACTGGCTATTGTCGGTGCGGACAAAAGCATCCAAAAGGCTTGGTCGATAGTTACTTTCTCGGGAAGAGTATCAATGTTCACTGCACGAAGTTCTTGTATATAGCCTGCTTCTTGCCACTCTCGTTCATACACCGGTGCACCACCACCCAACACCAAAGACTGCGCAGGGATTTCAACGATTTGTTTACCATTGCGATATACTCGCAAATACTGCGAATCTGTTACAGTACCGATTTGCACAAAAGGAACATCCCACTTGTCGCATATCGCTTGAGCAATATGTTCCTTGCCTTTTTCAATAACGGCAAGCATACGTTCTTGGGATTCCGACAACATAATTTCAAAGCCGGTCATGCCGGGTTCACGCAGAGGAACATGATCAAGATTTACTTCCATACCAACCTGCCCTTTGGCAGACATTTCGGATGTCGAGCAACAAATACCTGCCGCCCCCATATCCTGCATACCAACAACCGCACCGGAAGCAATCAATTCCAGCGTGGCTTCAAGCAAGACTTTTTCAGCAAAAGGATCACCCACTTGTACAGTCGGTCGCATATCTTCGGGATTTTCATCGAATTCTGCCGATGCCATCGAAGCACCACGAATACCATCACGTCCCGTTCGACCGCCCAAAATAAACACCGGGTTCCCTGCGCCACTTGCCGTAGCTGATGCAGTCTGCCCTACTTTCACAATACCGACTGCCATCGCGTTCACAAGGGGATTGTCGGTATAACATTCATCAAAATATACTTCGCCACCCACCGTTGGAACACCAAAGCAATTTCCATAATGACCAATCCCTTGCACAACACCCCGCACAAGAAATTTCGTACGTGACGAGGTAAGATTTCCAAACCGAAGAGAATTCAATGCTGCAATCGGTCGTGCACCCATGGTGAAAATATCACGGAGAATCCCCCCCACACCTGTTGCCGCTCCCTGTACAGGCTCAATTGCAGAGGGATGATTGTGCGATTCGATTTTAAAAGCAATGGCATAGCCTTCGCCAATGTCAATGAGTCCTGCATTTTCTTCGCCTGCTTCGACAAGCATTCGCCCACCCGAACGTGGCAGTGTTTTGAGTTGAAGAATAGAATTTTTATACGAACAATGTTCGCTCCACATAACAGAATACACACCCAGCTCGGTGTAGGTTGGAATGCGACCCAAAACGGCGCAAATCCGCTCGAATTCATGATCTTTTAGCCCTAACTCGCGGGCAGTTTCCACAGTGCAAGCAAGTTCGGAATACAGGTGTTCGGGCACGGGTGCGTACTGTGCAGGTGTTGCCATGACAAAGACAAGAAAATGTGAAAAGAAAACGCATGGCAATTTATGCGTATTTTTGCGGTCTTCGTAAAAAACATATTTCTCGATTACTTTGTGGTGGAATAATGGTTATGGTAGAATTGCCTGTTCTTTCGTCTGCGGTGGAAATGGATATTCTTGATTCTTCGGTTGAGACAATGCATCATGCTTCGGCACAAGGCAAGAAGCTGTATGTGGAAACCTATGGTTGCCAGATGAATGTGGGCGATTCCGAGATTGTCAAAGGCGTGATGCACCAATCCGGCTATGCCATGACCGACACGCCCGATGATGCCGATGTCATTCTGCTCAACACTTGTGCCATCCGCGACAATGCCGAGAAAAAAATCTATGAGCGACTTAACCATTTGAAGTATTACAAAAAACGCAATCATGATCTTGTCGTGGGCTTGCTGGGGTGCATGGCTGAGCGACTGCGTGGTGATTTGCTCGGTGAACGTAATCTTGTTGATATTGTTGTTGGTCCTGATGAATATCGCAAAGTACCCGAACTTGTCCATAAAGCAAGTGTCGGCGAACAAGGCATTGCCGTAAAACTCTCACGTGTGGAAACCTATGATGACATCGAACCACTTCGCACCGAAGGCATTAGCGCATGGGTATCGATTATGCGCGGATGCGATAAGTTTTGCACCTTCTGTGTTGTACCTTTTACACGCGGACGTGAACGTTCGCGGAGCTTTACATCGATTGTTGATGAATTAAAGCGCCTATGGGATAATGGCTTCAAAGAAGCGACGCTCCTGGGACAAAACGTCAACAGCTATCTTGATGAAACACTCAATAAAGATTTTGCTGATCTGCTTGCAGAATCAGCCCGCGCCGTACCGCAAATGCGTATTCGCTACACGACATCGCATCCGTATGACATGAGTGATAAACTCATCGAAACAATGGCAGAATATGACAACATTTGTAAGTACATTCACTTACCGGTGCAGTCGGGTTCGGATCGCGTTCTTCAAGCCATGAATCGCCATTACACCGTCGCACACTATATCGAGCGCATGCATAAAATCAAATCGCTCATGCCCCACTGCGCGCTTTCAACCGATATTATCGTAGGTTTCCCGACTGAAACAGAAGAAGAGCACGAAATGACAATGGCTCTCATGCGTGAAGTACGCTACGATGGTGCCTATATGTTCAAGTATTCACCCCGTGAAAACACGAAAGCATGGAAAATGAATGATGATATTCCTGATGATGTCAAAACGCGCCGTTTGAATGAAATCATTGAACAACAGCAACGGATCTCGCACGCGATTAATCAAACAGAAATCGGTAAAACCTTTGACATCTTGGTAGAAGGTCCCAGCAAGCGCAATCCCGCTGAATGGCAAGGGCGCACCGACTCTAATAAAATTGTCATTTTCTCACATGACCGCTCTGTCAGCGAATCTGCAAGTTCTTATGTGATTGGCGATACCATTCGCGTTCGCATCGAACGTGCAAGCAGTGCAACGCTGTTTGGTCCGGTTGTTTGACAATCTCATACCTTCGACAAATACCAAAGGCAAGCATTTCTGCTTGCCTTTGTGCTATTATTTCTTCACATACTGCTTAGAAGTTGTACCGATATACTACAACGTAAAGCGTACAATCGGTGAAATCATAAAGAAGCCCCCCGGAATCTCAAACGGACGGGTTTCGCGAAGCGCACGTGAGTAACGTGCTTCCAAGAAGAGCCATTGTCCAACCAAAGGAATGTAGGCACGCCCGAGAATCATTTGATTGGCATACTGCAAGCTCACCCCGAAAGGGAACTCTCGTTGCTTGCGGTACTCAGCACGCAGATAAATCCAGTCACCGACCTCTTGTGGTCGCCACGAAGCTAAACCATCGACATTATTCATTGTGAGTGCTTTCACGCGCTCGCCCACCGGTGTATAAACGAGTGCTTCGCGTACATCGGTATAATTGATACCAAGATCGAAACGTAAATAATCTTCTGCTTTGTCATCAAGCCATAAATGGTAAAATAATCCGGCTTGACCTGTGGAACGAAGCAATGGAGCCAATGAAAAGTCACCACTGCCTACCGGAAAATTCGGTCGTACAGGCGTAGGGCGATTGGGCACGGCATATTGCCCATACGTGGTTTCATCAATTCTCTGACCCTCTGCATCGGCAAGAGGCAATTCCACATTGATGCTAAAACCGAGCCCGTCAAAGCCCGGCACTGCTTTCGGCAGATACAAATCTAAACCTGCAACAACTTTGGAACCGGGTCCTGCATTCAGAATGCGATTATCAATAAAACCAATAGGTGTTTTTTGCCCTGCCAAACCCGATGTCAAACGGTATCCTGCACCCAAATACGCATTCACGAGATAGGGGAACTTTTGTTTAGTTGCGAGATCTTCGTTTTTATACAATGGACGACGAAGCGTGACCTTGCCTTCGCCTGCCGACCAAAAATGATAGCCAACAGGGTCAGTACCAATTTGATTGCGAATAAAAAAGCCTGACTCACCAACTTTGATTGACTGCTCGAACAACGAAAAAACCACTGCATGGTTCGTCAAACCCGGCTCATAGAGAAAGTTTTGTGTTGGTGTTGCAATGGCAATATTTTTTGGTTTCTCAGGCAACAGAAATTCATGGGCATATGTCAAATTCGTTGCACCTCTACCACCACGAATAAGATCTAAAATATCGGCATCGATATCGGTCAAGTGCAGAATTGCTTCACCACACTGTACTTGCAGGGGTTGAAATGCACGATTCGGACGGCGTGGTGCGGCAGTAACAATAATGCGTGTTTGATCAAGATCTGACTTCTTGACGGGTAGCCCCTGCGCATTACGCAGTTCGTTTGTGCCAATTTTATACTCGAACAAACGATAGATCTGCAATGCCAAATCCGGGTCGGTAATGCGCCAGCGTGGCAAGTAGATTTCTACTTCAGGATCAATTGTTTTTAGCGGATGATTTTGCGCCATTGCAGGAGTAATCGACCACAATGCTACAACACTCATTCCCGCTAGTATGACTGCACGCAAGCGAGAAGCAACATTCTTTTTCATAGACATGAGAAAATAATTCATGAGATAATGTCCTTATTGGGTTACACTCAATAAAACGGAATTCTTTACGATACTTAGAATGTCCATACGAGTCGCACAGTCGGGAAAAAGAGGTCTTGTAATTCCCATGCTCGGCGACTACGGAATATCGGCGAAGAATACCGTACCTCGGGGCGTACATAGAGTCCTGATTCCCATAATGGCACTTGAATCCACGCATTGAGCGAAAGCGATTCATCGAAGTATTGTGCTCCACCACCATAGGGCGTTACAGCACCGGTATTCATATACTCGATATTTCCTGCCAACCCAAGAATGGTTTGCGAAGCAATTTTTGCACTTGTCCATGTTTCCATAACATAACCCGTTCCCCCAACACGGAAACGCAGCAAGTGCGTTGAGTCAATGCGCGCGGCAAAAGAGTACTGTAATGAACCATTGAAACGCACAAGATAATCAGTATCAAAACGGCTATTAACTTCATTACGAACAACATAGCCTGTTGATACATGAAAGACACCGCTTTTTTGAATAACATCCACAGGAAAATCGGCAGCTCCATTTAAGCCCCAACCGGCACTTGCCAAACGACGTTTGTTACCGATTTGA
>DHLT01000089.1:6273-9757 GCA_002405405.1 Ignavibacteria bacterium UBA4661
GCTGAAACGACGTTTGTTACCGATTTGCTCTGCAAAACTTGCCCAGCCCGAACTTGGTAAAATCACGCCCAAACGAACATTTTCCCACACAGCATTGACTGCCATGCGCTCACTGAAAAGCGAAATATAATTGATATCGTCAATACCATAGCGCAACTCTACACCATACTGCGGCAGTGCATTGTTATAAACAACTCCGGCACTACTATACGCACTCACGGGTGTTGTTTGCGCTTGTTGCAAAAGATTGCTGTATGTATTAGCGCGATTGTTCAGTGCATTAGCGACAGCGGTAATACGCTGACGAATTTGCTGAAGTGTTGGTGTTCCGCGTTTTGCAAATTCATTGGCATCTGCCAATTCAGGAATCGTACCCAATGCATTCTCTAGCTCCGGCTTGAGTGATGCAGTGTCGGCAATTTGCTGAAGACTGCGTATTTGTACGATTTGCTCGCGGACTGTTTTCAGCGAATCAGAATATAATTTCACCTGAGCATCTTTTTTCTTTTGAGCATCTGCCGCCGCTTTTGCAGGCATGCGGAAATAGCGATAGCTAATCAAATCATAACTGACAATCACTTCGCTCCGGCGGTCAACATAATCCGAAGGCATACCTTCTGTAATGCGCATATAGGTTGGCAGTGCTTCCGACTTAAAGCGATAGCCATTATTCGGTGCCGATTCATACTCGCCTTCGACTTTCTGCGTTGCACCGGGACCTTCGGGGTTGAAGAACGAATTCTGGCGCGCTAATTCTTGTGCTTTAAGTGTGGAATCACCCACTGCTTGTTTGCGGGCAATGACATTGTCAATCAAGTAATCTTCGTAGGTATTCGCCGAGATACCCGATGTGGTTGAGGGAGCAACTTTCAGGTCTATATGAGGAATAGCAGTACCGTTTGATGTTTTAGGTGCAAAGATGGAATTATCTTCAGTCCACAACACAATACCAAGAATATCAATAGACTTACCCTCTTGAGGAAAACGAGGATTATCCCACGAAGAAAATTTATTCGTAATGATATAAACCTTTTTGGCAGAACTTCCTGGTGGATTGTTTAACTCATTGATAGCACCGATGATTTTCTGCATCTGCGTTTGATCATAATTGGTAATGCCCTTATCAGACAATTCATCAATGGTCTGTTGCGGTGTTTTGCCGGCAACCATGTTTTGATTGATCAATGTATAGACATCTTTGGGAAGAGCATCGACTATTTTTTGCGCATTCGTATCGACTTTCGG
Source organism: Ignavibacteria bacterium UBA4661 (assembly GCA_002405405.1). Lineage (GTDB taxonomy): Bacteria > Bacteroidota > Ignavibacteria > Kapaibacteriales > UBA4661 > UBA4661. Next base: position 7,519 of record DHLT01000089.1, read on the forward strand.
CGGATCAAATGCGTTGATAAGAGTAGCGGCTTGATCACCCGATACTTCCAGCAAACGAATATCGCTGTACCGATACGAACTAAACTTTGAGAGAATTTCCTTTAATTCTTTGGGATAGATTGTCTGTGGTGCGGTTGCCGGTGCCGCAGCAGGCGCAGTCTGAGCTATTGCTGTCTCGACATGTCCTGACCATGCAGAAACGACGATACAGAATGCCGGGATCCACCGGCGCAATGTACTCTTCTGCTGAAAAAAACGATATGCGTTCATAAATCTTAAAAAAATGAAACGAAGAAATGATGTTTTCAATGTCTGTACTACAACGACTTTCTTTTTTCTAGAGCACCCCACACAGCGCTCCGCTTTGCAAATCCTTCTAGCAAGGAGGAAATGGATAAGTTTACTTTTAATTTCCGTACAACGATAGTCTTTGCTCATCATAGTCAGCATAGAATTCCTATGCTATCATGAGAAATTTCTCCAAGCCAACCATGCGCCATTGTACATAGCACCATTCGAACTGAATGTAGCCTTCCTGCTCTTGCAAGGATTTACGCGGCAAATCAGCAGAAGAATATAGTCGATGCTAAGGAAATCATACTTAGTTATCGTCATCGTTCGATTGCTGTTTCGGAATTTTAACCATGATAGGAATAGATAATGTCTGTGGGTCAGTTTTGAATTTACCCGCAATCTCTGTTGTGTAAGTCAGCGACACTGTTCCTTTGACATCCGGTGTTTTCGGTAATGCTCCGGCACGGCTTTCTACGGTAACTTCATAAAATGTTACCCCCGGTGTTTTGTTGGCTTTAGGTTGCCCAACAAGCCGGGCATTCTTGAATGGACCGACATCAATTTTTGCGGAAAGCACTTTGAAGATAGCCGTCTCATTTTTGGTTGCCCCATTGTTGTTGCAATCAACATCGGTTGTAACATCCGGCACAGGAATATTCGCAATCACTACTCGCACGGAGTTGTCATTACTATTTACGCTTGCATCACGCTGACGTGCGCTGATTGGATTTACATACGGTGTTTGATATTTCACATTCGGCTTCCATTCTTTGAGAAGAACTTCTTCATTGGTGATATTCGACCGCCAGTAGAGCTTGATACTTGTTCCACCTGCCACTGCCGCCGCCGGAATACAAGTGATATTCAAATCACGCCCTGTCGTGTCAACAGCTTTGCCACCCGGTACCGATACTGTCAAGTGGAATTCATTATCGGTCATTCGTCCTGCATCGGGTGTGCGAAGACGATTTTTCAAGACTTATGCTCCAACATAAACTTCATCAATTTTTTTGTCGGTTGATGCATCCGGTGCAAAGACCTTAACAATCGAGCTACCCTCTTGACCATCTTGCTGGCGTGCGATGAATTCATAATCGCCGGCAGGAACGCCTTTGACAAGAGCTTTCCAGCGAAACTCTTTTGCCGCCACAGCACCACCCGCCGAAGCAAGAGCATCGCTTGCTTGAATATCTGCCGAGAACTCTTTGCCTGAGGTACTGCGCAAAACGCCACTCACTTGTGCATACCCTGATTTACCGCGCAATCCAATTGTACCACCCGAATACGCATACACAGTATCGCGCTCCATGGTAATACCTTTTTGCTGACCAACTTTTGGTTTTGTTACACGGACATCAATAGTAATAGCACCGCGATTCTGATCAAATGTTCCTGAAAAATTCGGTGTAATAAGCTTGGTAATGTACTCATACAAACGGATGCTTTCGAGGGTCTTCTTTGCACGTTCATCAGTTGCCGCTTGCGGCTCAAACTGCGCTTTAATTTCTTTCATTTTTTCGGCGAATTGCACGCCACCCGGATCGCTCGCAGGATCAGCAACGGGAAGTCCTGCTACATTATCCAAGTCCGTCACCAAACTTTGGCGTTGTTTCTCCAAGTCACCAACTTTGAGTTTGAGTGAACCGACATTGACCATCGTTTCGGCATCTACCTCTGTTTTTACACCACTCACACCCAAGATATTATTCGTTTTTGAAGCAAAACGTAGTTTGTACCAACCGCCTGTTTCATCCTCGCTTCCTTCAGGTTGAAAGCGTGCCTGAAATGTACGCTTTGTGTACTTGCCACCATTGCGCGCCGCGTTCCGCTCAGTACTTGCCGGCTCATATTTAAAGATTTCACCGGGGTTACCTTTGACTTCGTTCGGCGCAAAAGCACTTATGGCTCCGACAGCATACATAGGATTAGCATTATCGAAAGGTTG
>DHLT01000089.1:9882-15033 GCA_002405405.1 Ignavibacteria bacterium UBA4661
ATCGAAAGGTTGCCCTGGTTTACCATATACCGGCTTGCGCCAATCTTTGGTTTCATCGGTATTGAGAGCAAGTCTGCGGGCAGATTTCATCACCCAACCGGTACCTACCCCCGAAGAATCTTTCACCTCATACCCTTCACGGAAATCTTTCTCTTGTTTCTTAACGATATCATCATTAGGCCATTTGTTGCGCACATCGTCAGGGTTGTTTTTGTCGCGCACTTTAGCATAGAAGATGAAATAATCTAATTGCTCGACATTGGACTGGATTTTTGTCGAGAACTCATCATAGCCGGGTATTTCCTCGGGTTTGGTTCCGACATCATTGACACCGACATCGACCAAGTACGTACGATCTGTTTTTGTTTTGTTTTGGGGATCATCACTAATGGTAATCTCGTCTTGCGGGCGTGTATTCATGCCCTCTGCACCTGAGCCTAACTGCAACTGCGACAAAATATTGCGTACAATCCGCTCAGACTCTTTTTGTTTTTTGTGCAGATGCTCCTCCGCCTCATCGCGCTCAACGATGATAATGAGAAGCTCCAAAATAACTGCCAAATAGAGAACGAAATAAACCTTACCGGCACTGCCTTTAGACATACGAGTACACCAAAGATGAGAGAGAATAATTGTTGTTTATGCGTTGTATTCCGTGTGATGCGATTATGTGCGTTGCCAATGTGGCTTCGACAGAATAAGGACACCTTGTGTATTACACGGTATCGTCTTTCAAAATAGGGAAACACAAAGTGATTTCCACATAATAAAAATAATGAGTGCAGAAATCATGACAGCATACGCATTACGGACATCTCTTACTTTTGCTCTTTTTCCGATCTGGCAGCATATTTTGTTTAACTTGATGCAACAAAATACATTGTCGTGCGTAGTGTGCAAGAAGATACGCGATCTTTGCGATCAGGATGCCGTTACCCTCGTATCTGCAAACTATGCTCATATTTGCCTTGTATCTTAACTAGTGCGTTTATTCCCTCTTTTTTATTTCATTTTTTTGATAGGTGTTGTGATGAAATTTCGTTCAATGAAAACAGGTCTTGCTCTTGCGATCATGCTTCTTTGCTCGATGAGCGTGCAATCAATGTATGCTCAAAAGCTCGAAGATGTATTAGCAAAACACTATGAAGCACGTGGTGGCTTGGCAAAACTCAAGGCACTCAAAAGTCTGCGTATTACCGGCAAAGCAGAAATTGGTGGTGGTGCACGCACACTCAATATGGAGCAGACAGTCATGATGCCCAACAAAATTCTCGTTCGTCTCGAAATGGGTCCGGGAATGGCAATGGTACAAGCAAGTAATGGAAAAGCAGGGTATATGATTCAACCATGGAGTGGCTCGAATGACCCACAACCCGCTGATGAGCCAACACGCAAACAAATCGAGGAACAAGCCAATATCTTAGGTGATCTAGTGAATTACAAAGAAAACAATATTGCTTTAGAATTACTCGGTCAAGAAGATGTCGAAGGCTCACCGGCATTCAAAATCAAAGCAGTCAATCCAAACGGCACAACGACAACTTATTTTCTTGATGTAGATAGTTATTTAGAAGTCAAATCTGTTCGTAAAATCAAAGTCCAAGACAAAGAACAAGAAGTTGAAGTACGGAACTCTGATTATAAAACCATTGACGGTTATACTGTACCTATGGTTATTAACCAATCCGCAATGGGTGTCGTTGTTAAACTCTCAAAATATGAGTTCAACCCAACGATTGCCGAGAGCATTTTTGATATGCCTGCAAAAAAATAAGCATGTTCTGTCGGAACACAAACAAGGGCGGTTATTCATCGTGAGTAACCGCCCTTTAATTTTTTGAGGTTTTGCCTATACTGTTCGTCGAGCTACCATGCCATCATGCCACCAATAAGATTGACCGGATTGACAAATCCCGACTGCACCATATACTCACATGCACGTGCACTACGACCACCTGCCTTGCAATACACAATGACCTCACGATCTTTATATTGCTCCAATTCACTAATACGTTCGGGCAATGTGTTGAGTGGAATCAAAATTGCTGATGGTATATTTTTTTCCGCATGTTCTTCGGGTTGGCGTACATCAACAATAATGAGATCCTCACCTGCGGAAAGACGTGCTTTTACTTCGTCCGGATAAATTTCATCGAACATAGAGAGTTAAAAAACAAGAGTCAAAAAAATTGAATTACTTGGTTGCAAACATAGTTATTGCGAGGTAGAGGACAATGTATTGTCAGCGTGTGATCATACACAATGTCTGCGTCATCCCCCGTGCATTACTGCACCGCACAATATATGTTCCACCGGCAAGCGGTAAGACCGATGGTGGCAAGGCAAGATCATACACCGATTCAACCATGCCTTGATAGATCGTACACAATGTTTCACCAAGCAAAGAATGCAGAGTAATTGTACAGGGCTGATGCCGCATACCATCATCAGCATGGAGAGTAATACGTATCTCGCTTGCCGGTGCAGGATGAGGTGACACAGAAAGCCGCAGAATCGTTGATGATCGTATTTTGTCTTGTGCGCTTGTTGTTCGATCAATGATACGATTAACAACATCACGTACTTGTAAATATGTCGGCATCGCACTTTGTAATTGCGATCCTACGGACATCACACCGACCATATTGCGAGGGCGATCAATCCACGGAGAAAAACCAAAAGCACCTTGCGAGCTATTCGTCCGTTGTGCAGGTACAATGCCGGTGCGATATTCAATCCAATTACCAATGCCATAGCGACTAAGCGGCAATTGTGTATCAAGCCCCACAAAACCGATATATGGCGTGTAGCGGATCACTGCATTGCGTGTTTGATCAGCAAGCATAGTATCAATAGCCGCTTGCGACAAAACAATCGTACCTGTCGTACTACGCCCACCATTCAAGAGCATCGCGAGAAAGCGAGCATAATCTTCTGCTGAGGCTTGAGCTCCGCCGCCAATCTGTGGATTATCCGTTGCCCCTAAACCATCATAGTTGATAGTACGAATACCGAGCGGCTGTGCAATACGCCGCACAAACAGCGAATCCCATGCTCTACCGGTCGGCAATAGCGAACCGCTCGCGATCTCCGCAATACGACCTGCTACCTGCATGGAAATACCTCCATAAGCAAATTGCTCACCGGGTCGGGCAATCAGCGGAACACGCAAGGCAATCGAATCCACAGCGCCCTGCAATGTGAGTGTTTTGTCACCTTGATATGAATCATCCGTTACCAAAGAACCGGGCAACCCCGACGTATGCGAAAAAAGTTGTCGCACCGTCATATTTGCTTTTGTTCCGGTAAAGGTTGGAATATATCGCCCCACTGAATCATCCAATCTCAAACGTCCCTCGTCGACTAATGACATAATCACTGCCGCGGAAAGCCATTTTGTGGCTGAAGCAATCGGTACAACTCTTTGCGGTGTATAAGGATTGAAAATGGTACCGCCAAAACCTCGGCTGTATAGTATTTGCCCATCTTTGATGAGTACAACAGCAATACCACCCAGCGTTCCCCCGGCACTGCGCGCTGAATCCTGCAAGAGCCGATCTAGAGGAGTAAAATCATATTGTTGCCCGCGACAAGACAGAGCACTTGTACAGAACAATAATATGATCGCCCAAGACCAGCATAGACAATACCGCACCATCAAACTCTTTGCCATACCATCCTCAAAAAGAAGTCATTCTATCATTCGAAACTTATTTCTCTTCGATGCAAAATGTATTTGGGAGGTTTAATGGCGTGGCAATAATCTACTGCCGTCATACATTAGTTTGTAAAGGTTTGTGCAATCGAAATCCCCAAGATATTGCGTAATTGTGTTGACGGACCAACTGTACCATTGCCCCGTGTAATCGGCACACGGTGGTCATAGATCACATCGGTTGCAAAGGTAATCCCAAGCCATGAGTTCACTTTCATTTGTACGATATTCTCCCATACCACAACAACTTGATCGATAGCTTTATATCTGGCAAAAAGATTCAAACGTGATTGAAGCGCAACATTTTCAGCAATCGTATTCTTGTATTGTAGGTTTGCAACTGCTCCAAGATCCAACTGTGAGTTGCTGCCCGGTGTAACACCAAATGCACCGGCACGAGCCAAGGAATCATTCAGAACAAAAACACCCCGACCACCAAGGGGCGATACAAGAGCCGTAAAGTATGGCGCAGGTTTCCAGTCAAGACCCGCCCCTAACGTTAAAAATGCAGGTGAGAAAAATTGCGAAATCAGCGGCTGTTCAGGACGATCAAAATTGCGACCGGGTGCAATCTGTGTACGAAAATCAAGAAATGCACTGTATCGAAGTTCTTTGGTTGCATCAATACCTAACTTCGACAAAAGAATAAGGCGGTCATCACCTTTACGCCAATCGCTTCCGCCTAAGCGCGTAACACCATAACCAAGATCCAGTGAGTTATCCCATGTCGTACCATTTAGAGCATAATTTGCACTCGCTGTAAAAAGTCCCAACACGGTAATCGAGTTTTGACCACCACCCGCCCAGTTTGACAAACCAACCTGCGAAAACACGAATGATGGTGTCATCGAAAGTTTCCATATCCGTGTGTCTTCTTTGGTAGTTGATTTTGTTGTTAATTGTTTCAATACTTCCGCCGTAAGGTCTTGAGCGCGCAATGATTCTGCAAACAGAGTACTTGTAGCCACCACAATACACAACCATAAACGTAGCATAGCTTTCTCCTCTTCTTCTGTAAGTGTAACAAATGACAGACTCATAATTCATTAACACCTTCGATGACAGTATCAGTGTACTGAATATCTGAGCTGTGAAATAATCTCTCATAAACAAAGAGGCAATACGTCTTTTGTATTGCCTCTTCTTTCAAGGACTCACCATCATACGCAAAAGACTATCGTCCTTGTTTTAGTAAATCACGTATTTCAGTCAGAAGTTTTTCTTCAGTAGTCGGTTCCGGCGGTGGAGCCGGAACTTTTGGCTCTTCTTCTTTTTTCTTTTTCATTGAATTGAGACCTTTTACCATGATAAAAATGGTGAAAGCAATGATGAGGAAATCGACAATAGCTTGCACAAATTTACCATACGTCAACATCACAGCTGGCTTACCATCAACTGCGGCTTTGAGCGTGATTGCGAAATCGGTAAAATTCACT
>DHLT01000278.1:0-3843 GCA_002405405.1 Ignavibacteria bacterium UBA4661
TTCGGAAAAAAGCAACGGCATCGTTCGCTCATGCACAAACTTCAAGTGCCCCAAGCGACCAAATAGCACCACATATTCTTGTCATGTCGGCAACACCGATACCTCGTACCCTCTCTATGACTCTCTATGGCGAACTTGACGTATCAATCATTGATGAATTACCGAAAAATCGAAAACCGATTATAACCAAAGTGGTTTTTGAACAACAATTGGATACAGTATTTGATTTTATTCGCCAAGAGATTCACAAAGGTCGGCAAGCATCTATCGTCTATCCTTTGGTAGAAAAATCAGAAAAGCTCGACTTAAAAGCCGCCGTCGACGTATATGAGGAATTACAACAAAGTGTTTTCCCTGATCTACGCTTGGGTTTGCTTCACGGGCAAATGCTGTGGTATGAAAAAGAAGATGCGATGAAAGCATTCAAAAATCGTGAATACGATATTCTCATTGCAACCACTGTTGTCGAGGTTGGTATTGATGTTCCCAATGCTTCTGTCATGCTCATTGAACATGCTGAGCGATTTGGACTATCGCAACTACACCAGCTACGCGGAAGAGTAGGTCGTGGTGCCGAACAGTCATACTGCCTACTTGCGACCAAAGACCATTTTCGCTTTCATCTGAATAAATTCGGTGCTCATGAAAATGAAAGCCGCGCGGCAATCATTCGACTTCGTACAATGACCGAAACAACCGATGGTTTCAAGATTGCAGAGAAAGATTTGGAATTACGAGGTCCGGGCGATTTTCTTGGCACACGTCAGTCGGGATTGCCCGAATTTACTTTTACTGATTTGGTTCATGACAGTAAAGCAATTACACTTGCTCGGGAAGAAGCCTTTGCACTCATTGCACGTGATCCGCAGATGCAAAGACCTGAACACTCTGCAACACGCGCAGAGTTTCTACGGCTTCGTGGTAATGATCGCTTAGGACTTATTGATATTGCTTAGGTCGTGATCAGACTCCGGAATAATGGACTACTTATGAATTCACCAAGCGAAGAAAACACATAATCTGCATCGGGAATATTTTTGTCCTGATGCTCTGAGCCAATAAGAATTGTACGCACACCAGCATGCTTTCCGGCAGTGGCATCACTCACACTATCACCGATCATCCATGATTGCACAGGATCAATCTGCCATTTATGTATTGCCTCCAGAAGCATTGCGGGCGATGGTTTTCTACGACTGATGGGTGAGGAAGAATATTCTCCACAATAGTAAATGTCATCAAACGCACTACCGATACGCTTCTGTACCTCATCTTGCATCATCCGATGAATATCCTCAAGATCAGTAGCAGTCATCAATCTTTTAGCAATACCTTGCTGATTAGTAACCACAATAGTGAGAAATCCTGCACCTTTAATATCGGCAAGTATTGAAAAAATTTCTTCCTCGAAAATAAACTCTTCTCTTGTTGTTACATAGTCATCGACAATACGCCGATTAATGATTCCATCTCGATCAAAAAAAAATGCTTTCTTCGTTTTCATAGTGGCACAGAACAAGAGTAATAATAGGACAAGGATGTTATGTATCTTACAAACATAGATATTGAGTTCTTATTCTTACTCAAACCACACTCATTTTGCACATGGCACTTCTCTCTTTCCTCACGCAATTGCGCTCTGCCTCATCACGCCCTGCACTTGCATGGGCTTTATACGATAGTGCGAATTCCGCATTTTCTGTTACCGTAGCAACAACATTCTTTCCAATTTTTTTCAAAGAGTACTGGAGCACGGCAAATGATGGTGCTGAGAGTACCTTTTGGTTAGGCTTGACGATTTCGATAGCAAGCTTAGTGATTGCTTGTTCCGCACCATTGCTTGGAATTATTGCGGATCGACGTGGTAGGCGTAAACATTTTTTGATGTGGTTTATGCTTATGGGAGCAAGTGCTACGGCAGCACTTTTTTTTGTTCAACAAGGGCACTGGGCAATAGCTGCACTCTGCTATGCGCTTGGTCAAACTGGCTTTCTTGGCGGCAATGTCTTTTATGACGCACTTCTGCCGGAAGTTAGCAATGATGATACCGTACATGTCATTTCGGGTGTCGGATATGCTGCTGGCTATATTGGTGGAGGAATTCTTTTCGTTGTGAATGTCTTGATGACACTACAACCCGAACGATTCGGTCTTCTCAGCGCTGCCGATGCTGTTCGATTTTCCTTCCTTACTGTTGCGGCTTGGTGGGTCATTTTTGCCCTTCCAATTCTTTTCTTTGTCAAGGAAACACGACCTGCAGTTATCCCCCACTTCTCAGCGGTACGCACTACAATGATGATACAATTGCGCGAAAGTATCATTCTCATTCGCCGCAACCGCGCACTGCTGCTCTTTCTGCTGGCATACTGGGTCTATATCGACGGTGTAGATACAATCATCACCATGTCGGTAGATTACCTCTCCGGCATTGGCACACCAACAGGTGAATTAATTACAGCGATTTTATTAGTGCAATTCGTTGCATTTCCCTTTGCACTGGTGTTTGGTCATATCGGGCAGAAAGTTGGTGCAAAACGTGCAATTTTAGTGGCAATTCTGATCTATTTTCTGGTAACGCTTTTTGCAACACAACTTGATCGTGTACCATTTATCATTGGGGGAGTTAGCATACCGAAAATTTATGTCTTTGCGTGTGCTATTGCACTTGTACAAGGTGGTATTCAATCACTTAGCCGCTCGCTCTTCGCTTCGATGATTGACCGAGACCGCTCTGCCCAACTCTTTGGCTTCTTTAATGTAGTGGGCAAAACAGCTACAATTGTCGGACCATTGTTGCTCGGTGTGGTAACACGTACCACAGGCAGTCATCGACTCGGCATTTTATCGGTAGCAATTCTCTTTGTTATCGGTGGGATTTTACTGACACGCGTCGGACAAGCAGAGTTACAACGCCCTGAGGCATAATATCAAAACCCGCTTCCTTTTGTGTACAGTCCTTCAGTTTCTTCGAGACCGAACACAAGATTCATGTTTTGTACGGCTTGTCCTACTGCCCCTTTGAGAAGATTATCAATGACACTGATAATCGAAATTATACCATCATGCACTTCGATATGCAAGACGCATTTATTCGTATTCACCACATATTTTAAGTCAGGTTGTTCTTCGACAAGATGAACAAAAGGATGATCTGCATAATACTCCGCATATATCTGCTCTGCTTCCTTCTGCGTACCGTCAAAACGTGTATAGACCGATGCTAAAATGCCACGCGTAAAATTGCCGCGTATCGGTACAAAATGAAATTTTTTATCAAAGTCCGGTTGAAATTCATGCACAGTCCGAAGAACTTCAGGAATATGCTGATGCGTAAATGCTTTATACACCGATACATTACTACTACGCCAAGTAAAATGAACGGCACTATTAAGCGATTGTCCCGCACCGGTCGATCCAGTGATCGCCGTGCAATGAATATCGTCACAAAGAATTTTGTGACTCAGCAGAGGTACAAGGGCAAGTTGTATCGCAGTGGCAAAGCAACCGGGGTTGCTGATGTTTTGCTTGCTATTGTTGAGTGTTGTACGATATACTTCCGGCAAACCGTACAAAAAACCATTGCTCGGTGATTGTAAACGGTGATCGTAACTCAAATCGATAATACGCACATGATCGGGTAGAGCTTGTTCTGCCAAAAATTTCTTTGCGTCGCCATGACCAACACATAGGAACATTACATCGACATCAGGTGAAAGTGTTGCACTAAACAGCATGTCCGTTTCACCCAATAGATCATGATGCACGCTTGCAATTGGCTTACCCGCATTGCTTGTACTATGAGCAAAGACAACCGTACAGTATGTATGACGAAAAAGAATACGC
>DHLT01000278.1:3918-15440 GCA_002405405.1 Ignavibacteria bacterium UBA4661
ATGTATGACGAAAAAGAATACGCAGCAATTCACCACCCGTATAGCCGGCACTACCGATAATTCCAACTCTTATCATGGAAACAATCAAAATTTCAAAAGAAGAACATATTGGTTTGGTGGGAACGAATGTACTTTATTTCTTGCACAATGGCGCGGTGGATTTTTATCGCCCATGATTTTTGCTAGAAAAAAACGATTCTTATGAACGTGAATGTGGGATTTGAATATGCGCAAGCGTTGCACCATTTTGCTTGACGATACAAGAGTACATACCACCGCCATACGCTGTAATAATCTCTAAATGTATATCCTCAGTTTCAGTTCTCAAATGCACAGGGTGTATAGTTGCTTCTTCAAAACTTTGAAGTTCAGAGACAAGAACACCATTCACATAAATCAATTCAACACCGGTAACGATGTTAATGTCGATCTCAATATGGAGAGTACCAACATAAAAATCAAACCATTTCATAGAACTATGGAAAAGTGTAAAAAACATACAACCGAATCAACTTCGGATGACAAACCAAGGGCAAAGTGTTCATCCCAAAAAATGGGAACAGCATACCTCCCCTATGATGTATGCTGCTCCGCCGAGAACAAATGTGTGAGCGTTTTATGCTTTGATTTAAGCACATGCAAACATCGGGAAAGGCTATTACACAATTGTTATCGGCATATTACCATTCTATAACAACGACAAGATTTCATTGTATGCACTGACACATATACACAAACACAAAAGGCAGACGCTTATGTCTGCCTTTTACCCATCGATACTGTGAGAACATTAATCGTATAACAAATACTTTTTTCGTAACTCCAAAAACTCTCGAATACCCTTTTGTACAAGCTTACGAATATCTTCATCGTTAGCTTGCTTTTGAAAAAGCAGTTCAAACATTTGTGGGTGTCCCGTTACCTTGTTGAACATACTTTGCGAAGCAGATGTATAACGTTCTGCAACAAAGAGTTCAGGATGTAAATTTCGTAGAACAAGGAGCATTTCGATGCCCATCGTATAGGGCTTGAATCGTACATCCGGTCGAAATTGCATAATGAAGCCATGACATACCGAATCCTTAAACTTACCGTAAAAAGGCTTAAAAAATGTTTCTTCGAGTGTCATACCATTAGTAGGGATGCGCTTCATTGCTTCATAAAATTTTTCAGCGGCAAGCGTAGGCATACCAAACATTTGAAATGGCAAAGTATAACCAATACCTATACTCAACAAACTCAGCTCACCTGCAATTCCTAATACTGCCGCACCACGAATAGCATTCACAGTAGGAATATGTGGCGAGGTGGGTGTCCAAAGAAAATCCGTGTCCTCCCATGTCATCCAGCGTTGCCATCCCTGCATGGATACAACACTGAGAGAGCAAACACGTCGAGAGCCGTCAGCATTAGATTTAAGCCATCCTTCGCTATTTGCCATCTGTGCAATTTCGCCAAAAGTACAACCGTGCAAGTATGGAATCGGTGCCGGACCAACAAATGAAGCAACTGCCGTATCTAATGTGTTACCATCGACAACACGTCCTCCCAGTGGATTCGGTCGATCAAGAACAATAAGCGGCTTTCCATACTCTGCACAAGCATCCATAACATTAAGAAGGGTTGCTAAATATGTATAGGAGCGCACACCAATGTCTTGTAGATCATAGACCACAACATCACATCCATCAAGCATTTCTCGGGTTGGTCGGCGATTTTTGCCATATAATGAGTATGATTTCATTGCTAAAGAATCCATACCGTCGTCGACTTCTTCACCTGCACGTGCTACGCCAAAAAAGCCATGCTCCGGTGTCATAATGGATGCAATCGTACAAAACGTAAAACTCTTCATCACCTCGAGTGAGGTTTGTAGCTCCCGCGTCCGACTAGCTTGGTTGGCCACAAGTGCAATACGTTTACCACGCAGAAGTGCTTGCTGAGCTGTATCGCTTGCCAAAACATCAACTCCCATTTTCACATCATACCGGAATGTACTTTGTGCCATGCACGACATATAACTCACTATGAAGAGTATAGCCATAATGACTGGCATTACCCTAAACCTCTTACTCATACAGACCCCACCACCATAGAACGCGGATGAAACGAACGGTGCACCTCTTTGATATACTCTCGATCGATATGTGTATAAATTTGTGTTGTAGCGATGTCCGCATGACCAAGCATTTCTTGCACGGCAGTCAAATCAGCACCACCCTCAAGCAAGTGTGTTGCAAAAGAGTGGCGGAAAATATGAGGATGTGCCCGCTCCTCCAAACCGGCACCAAAAGCGGCAGAATGAACGATGTTCCATAAAGACATACGTGTTAGTTTTCCACCGCGTTGATTCAAAAAGAGGACATCTTGAGATTCTACATTCGGCTTTAAAAAACGCGGACGTGCAACTCTTTGGTATTCGGCAATCCAGTGAAGTGCCGTTGTTCCAATTGGAACAATCCTCTCTTTAGCGCCTTTACCGAAGACTCGTACGACCTCAATATCCCAAAGGATATCACGTTGCTTGATATTTACTAGTTCACTCGCTCGCAACCCGCATGCATAGAGCATTTCCAACATTGCACGATTGCGCAGACCATCCAGACGATTTGTATCCGGTTCGTTGAGAATCGACTCGACTTCCTGAATCGACAGTACATCGGGTAAGGTTCTTTTCGACTTTGGTAAATCCACTGTCTCGCAAATATTCGAACCGACAAAATCATTAGATGACAAAAATTTGTACAAGGCACGCAGTGAATATAGATATCTTGCTCGACTCGTTATCGCCAAACCAACCTCTTCAAGAACAGCTAAAAAATCTAAGACATGCTTTGTTGCAGCTTGTCCGAATGACATGATATTATGTGCTGTCAAAAATTCAGCGTATCGTTGAATATCGGAACCATAGCTTGACGACGTATTGACTGACAAACCCCGCTCTAATGCAATATGGTGCATAAAGTGCTTGATTTCACGTTGCATCATCTTGGGAAATGATTGCTCTTGCCGTTGAAGTGTTATCATAAATAATCCGTGATATTATGCTTCTTCAGAAGTATGTGTTGATTCTTCTTGAACAGGTTGTTTATACTCTACGCGTTGATGTGCAGTTCCTTTGAGATTGCGCATAAATGTTTCTTTTATATTCGCCAAATCGCCAATCGTTAATCCCGACTCATCTAATTGTCCATCTTGAATCCGATCTTTAAAAATGGCATCAATACGTGCCTCAAGCAATTCTTCATTATTCGTATCTACAACATGCGATATGGCTTCGACAGCATCGGCAAGCATGACGACACCTGTTTCTTTAGAATTCGGAATTGGTCCATCATAGCGAAATTCTTTTTCGTTAACCTCGTCTTGTTTGTCTTTGGCATCTTCCACTGCCTTGTTGTAGAAATAAGCAATAAGCATAGTACCATGATGCATTGGAATAAACTCCACAATACGATCAGGTAATTTGTATTCAGCAGCTAAACGAAGACCTTCTTCAACATGCTCGCGAATAAATTTTGCACTCTTGTATGGACTCAAACGCTCATGCTTGTTCCCAATGTCTAATTGATTTTCGATAAAGTATTCCGGCTTTACCATCTTACCAATATCATGAAAGTATGCCCCTACTTTTGCTAGCGAAGAATTTGCACCGATAGCCAAACAAGCAGTTTCCGCAAGTCGTGCCACCATAAGCGTATGTTGATATGTGCCGGGTGCTTTCTCGCTGAGTTGAACAAGTAATTCATGGTTTAAAGAATCATACTCCGTGAGTAATAGATCTGTGGTTTGCTTAAAGGTACGCTCGATTGTGTAGAGAGCGGCAAGTGTTAGCAGGGGTGAGCTAACAGCATTAATTACTGCATATACAAGGTATTGCAACAGCTCCGAGATATGTGTTGCATGTTCGATACCAATGCACAAGATACAAACCACGAGTGCCGCAAAAATTGAGAAGATGGATTTAAAGATCTGCGTACGGCTTTTCATATCGCGTACGGTAAAAGCGGCAAATGTTCCCGAAGTAATCACAGCAATAGCGACATCGTAATTATTTCCCATGATACCAGCAACCAACAATCCCATTGCAAGATTAAAATGATTTGCCGTGCGGGAATCATATAAAATCGATGTTAGCATGGAGAAAATTGGCGTAAAAATCAAAAACTGCATAGGTGTATTCTCCGTAAATGCAACCAAACGTGCATTGATTGCCGCAATAACGAGCAAGGTACACAAGCCTGCTAATTTTCGATTGTCACGATAAATACGTTCACGCAAGAAAAAAAGATAGATCATCAGCATCGTTACAATTAACGTTGTATGACCAAAATTACCTATGATGCGTAGAGTTGAAGAAATACCTTGATTAGTTAGTGCTCTGGTGTTTTGGTAACTGCTGAGTTTCAGTGCAGTCATATCCGTGATGACTTCGCCTTTACTGACAATAGTTTCACCTTTATGTACAATCCCCAAGGTACGTGGCACAGACTGCACAACCTGCTCACGCGCTTGCTGAGTTAATTCTTGTGATACAATAATATTAGGCACCATGAGTCGTGTCGTCAAGACATGCTGAGCAATTGGTGCATAGAGTGCGGGTGTACTTTCCCGGATGAATTGCTCACCTGCAATACGATAGCTTGAAGAATCATACACTTGTGCCGTTGCAAATGCAGTTTCTTGTAAGGAGGAAAGCTGAACGATAATATCGGGCGTTGCAATACTCGACCGTGCTTCATTCACAAATCCATGTTGATACACTTTTGCTTGAAATGTCATTAGCATTGTAGTGAGCGTTTCGACCATTGCTTTGCGTCGTGGCAACTGCATTACTTGTAAAGTATTCATGGTTTCACGAGAGTAATTGTATGCCAATGCAATACTATCGACATTCATTTTTTCGACAACAAATGGTGCGAAATAAAGATCCAATGCTTGCCGCGTTACACGTTCCATATTCGGACGTTCAATACATACAGGAGCAACACGTTCGCGGGCAGAAAGCACATCAGCAGAAAATTGTGCTGATGTTTTTGCAACTGGAAAAGGATACTCAGCAACCACCGTTGCACCGCGCCACGTTGTCCCAACACCAAACTCATACTCGACTGTACTATTCATTGGAAAGCATACCGTGCAAATTGCCACTGTGCAAATGACGATCAAGTGCTTCATTAAATTCTCTTGGTTGAACCACCCTCCTTGATCGGTATGGTCGCGTTGCTCTGATGCGCTTTCATCGCGCATACGGCTAAAGAGTGTTTCTGTCTTACTCATGCTAGCATTTGCCTTGAAGTGTTTCAATGCGAGAATTATACTCGACTTTACATAACACAAATTTTTATGCCAAATTGCAAAGCCGACTAAAAAAATTACCGAATTTCGTGGCAGAAAGTCTGCACAAAAGAATCTATGGTCATTTCTTCTGCTTTAGGGGAGCTATCCTTATTCACTCTTCATTGTCTGATTTCATGCAATCGCAAACACTTCGCTTTTTCTTTTTCTTTTTAATGATCGGTATTCTGCAAGCACTTATCGATAGCTATGTCATTATCAAATGGCGAAAATATGTTCGTCGACGTACGTGGTCTGCATACTTTTATCGCATTCCAATTGGCTTGGCTATGCTCTTTTTCTGTTTGTCGGCATATGCAACATGGCAACGACAAATCAATGGCGTACCGAATGTCTGGGGTTCGACAATGTCGGTACTACTGGCTTTATGGTATTTACCCAAACTCCCCATCAGTATTGTTATGGCAATTACAGACATAGGTAAAGCAATCGTACTGTGTTGGGAAATCCTGAGAAAGAAAATCACCTCCGCCCCTACACCCACGTCTCCGATTCTACCAACGTTACCTGAACAAAAAGCAGCGCAACAGCATAATGAATCCGAGCTTAAGAGTACCACCCCCTCTTCTTCGCGCCGTGATTTTTTGCAGACAGCGGGCTGGGCACTTGCGGGAACACCCTTTGTGATTATGAGTTATGGCATGGCAAAATCATTGTATGATTTTCAGGTATATCGTATCGACATTCCCATGAAGAATTTACCGCGTCAATTTGACGGCATGACTATAGCACAGATTTCAGACATTCATGCAGGATCGTTTTTAGCAGATGCACCCGTTCAGGAAATCGTTCGCATCACGAATGAATTACAATCTGATATGATTATCATAAGTGGTGATTGGGTAAATGCCCGTACTGAAGAAATTCCTCGTATTGCCCCCTATATACCTAAACTCTCTGCTCCGCTTGGAGTTTGGGGTTCGCTGGGTAATCATGATCATTATATGTCAGATGCTGACCACCAACGACTGATTACATGGATTCGCTCAACCGGAACAAATCTTCTCATTAACCAAAGTACTATTTTTGATATCGACGGTGAGTATCTGAATCTCGCGATCACTGATAATATCGGCTTGCGCCAATACTTTGGTCATCTACCAACAGCTATGGCAAAAACCCGCGAAGGTGCATCAACAATTTTGGTATCGCATGATCCAACATTCTGGGATATTGCCGTTCGTGAAAAAACGACTATTGATTTGATGCTGTCGGGACACACACATGGAGGACAATTCGGGGTAGAATTTGGCACGAAACAATTCGGTGTTGCACAGATGGTCTATAAACAATGGGCAGGTCTGTACAGCGAGGGCGCACAGCATTTATATGTCAATCGTGGTGTTGGCACAACGGGCGTCCCTGCACGTATCGGTATTCCGCCGGAGATTACCTACCTCACATTGCGAAAAGCATAAATGATTGGTCTATTTTGTCGCATATCTACAATAGAAAGGGCTGACAATAATATCATCAACCCTTGTTTGTGTTGCAAGTACCGACTTAACCGCGCCGCAAAAACTCTTTGATATTACGCGCTGCATGACGAATGCGTTCTTCGTTTTCGATAAATGCAATGCGTACATACTCATCGCCATACGGACCGAAACCAATACCGGGGCTAACAGCAACATGGGCTTCGGCAATCAACCGACTGGCAAACTCCAAACTTCCGATACTACGGTAGGGCTCAGGAATGCGCGCCCATGCAAACATCGATGCTTTCGGTGCGGGAAATTCCCAACCGGCATGAGCAAAACTTTTCACGCACACCTGCATACGACGTTCATACATAGCTGACACCTCGCGTGCAAAGTCATCATGATTGTTAAGTGCTTCGATTGCCGCAACTTGAATTGCCGTGTGCATACCATAATCGAAGTAACTTTTCATTTTGGCAAGAGCACCCACTAACCGTTCATTACCGCATACAAATCCTACGCGCCAGCCGGCCATATTATAACTTTTGGACAAGGTAAATGTTTCGACTGCAACATCTTTTGCACCTTCGACTTGCAAGATCGATGGCGTACGGTAATCGCCATAGCAAATATCAGCGTAGGCAATATCGCTAACGATATAGAAGCGTTCGCGTTTAGCAAGTGCAACCAACTCTTTATAAAAATCTAACCCAACGGTTGCCGTTGTCGGGTTATTCGGAAAATTCACGACTACAAATTTCGGTTTAGGTGTTGCTTCGCGAATAGCACGTGCCATACGCTCAAAAAAATCTTCCTCAAAATTTTCGGTATAAGGTGACAACTCGACACGATTCACATTACCACCGGCTATAACCACACCATAGCTGTGAATTGGGTAGCTTGGGTCAGGTACGATCACCAAATCCCCGGGGTCGGTGATCGCCAAACAAAGATGTGCATAGCCATCTTTTGAACCAATCGTTGCTATCGCTTCAGTGTTTGGATTCAATTCTACATCATATCGGCGCTTGTACCATTTTGTTATAGCACCACGCAAGTTTTGAATACCCTTTGATGCAGAATATCGGTGTGTTTTTGTGCGTTGCAAAACCTCGACTGCTTTATCAACTACCGATTGAGGAGGATCGCCATCGGGATTACCCATGCTGAGATCAATAACATCATTACCGGCATGACGTTCTTTCATTTTCAAATCATTGATAATAGCAAAAACATAGGGCGGCAAACGCTTAATACGATTGAATTCTATTTCAGGAAACATATTGTGACAAGAATATTATGGTGAAAAGAAAAATAAACAGCCTGCTCTGTTTCAAGTGTGTACACAGAACAAACATGTTTCTACTGTAACAAATATCGCTACATCAACACTTTTAGCAACAGAGAAAATGCCGTTGCCACAGCCCGCTCACGATTGACTTGACGATCGACACCAAAAATAAATTTATGGGTGCGCGTTTCTTGTGGCGTTGCAACACTGATATATACCAATCCTACAGGTTTCGCTTCCGTGCCACCATCAGGTCCGGCAATACCCGTAATTGATATGCCGTATGTAGTTCCAAGTTTCTGACGAACATTCTGAGCAAGTTCAGACGCACACTCTGCACTTACGGCACCATGCTCGGTCAGTGTTGAAAGTTGCACACTCAACAAGTCTTGTTTCGCTTGGTTACTATACACTTGCATTCCACCCATAAAATATGCCGAACTGCCTCGAACCTCTGTGAGTGCCGCCCCAAGCATACCGCCTGTACATGATTCAGCAACAGCAATAGTTGCATTCTGCTCTATCAATTTTTTTGCGACAGATTGCGCAAGTGTCTCACCCTCTTGACCATAAATAAACCGCTGTACACGCGATCGCAAGTATGTCTCAATACGTTCAACTTCGCTTTCAGCAGTATATCGATTTTCGGCTTTCACACTTACTCGCAAGCGCACTCCACTTGATGAAGGCAGAAATGCCAAAGTATTCGTTGCAGAATCACTTGACAAGAACACATCCGGTTCACCAATCATATCGGCAAGAGTTGATTCAGGAATACTTGTTGTCAGCAGTGTTTTATGAAGTGTTATGGAAGAGTCTTTTGACAGAGCTTTTAAGCGAGGCAAAACATGACGCTCCATCAAATGTTTCATTTCATACGGCACACCGGGCATAGATACAAAAAATACTCCTACCTGCCCCGGCTTATCAGAAATCATCAGCATACCGGGGGCGGTACCCGTATCATTGTCAAGAACTTCGCACTTCGAGGGTTGTAGTGCTTGTCCACGGTTACGTTCTGTCAGTTCTCGATTCCGCGAGGCAAAAAAACCTTTCAAGCGTTGCAATGTGTGTTCGTGCAGAACAAGTGAATCATTAAAGTACTCAACGAATGCCGTCTTGGTACGATCATCATGCGTTGGTCCTAAGCCACCAGTTATCAAGACAGCATCACTCATCGTACCCAAACGATCAAACTCTGTGAGAATCATAGGCAAGTCGTCACCTACTGTCGAATGTGCAACAATTGCACAGCCAATTCGTGAGCATTGCTCTGCTATCCACGCAGCATTCGTATTAACAATTTGCCCAATGCAAATTTCATCACCGATCGTCAAAATTGCTATTCTCATCGTTCTTATTTGCTCCTATGGTTGTAGTTTTGACTTTGATTTCAGATATGCTGTATAAGCAGTCATCATCATTACTCACTTTCTCTTGAGAAGAAACGTGTCGAATTTAACGAGTTCTAACGAACAATATCATTCAACCCCCAATACGATTGTTTTTTTTGATGGTATCTGCCATTTCAGTAATGACATTGTTACCATGTTAATGACACACGACAAGCACCAAATATTGCGCTATGCACCACTTCAAGGCGAAACATACGCTGCCCTCCGAGAAAGAATACCAAGTCTGCCAAGTAGTATCGATACAATTATTGTGTATCACGACGGAAATATATGGATGAAATCCTCCGCTGTCTTTAAGATAGCGCATTTGCTTGGTGGTGCATGGAAATTAGCACTCATAGGACAAATCATACAACGTTTTTTTCGGGATGCTACTTACGACATCATTGCCCGCCACCGCTACTTATGGTTTGGTAAATATGATACTTGTCGCGTACCAACACCCGCTGAGAAACAACTCTTTCTTCCTTAATATGTTTATCTGAGGCATTTTCTCTGCGCAAAGACAGTCTTCTACATTACCACAACATCACAGAAAATATTACCTTTTCAAAACACCAACGATATCAGGGCATATTACGAATTCGTTAATCATTTTGTAGATAACAAGCATGATAATTTTGCAGTCATAACAGTCTATGTTAGATACAAAATTTAGGGGAATCATTATATATGACTACTACATCACACCTCGACTCTGCACCTACGCTACAGCAGCAGTCTCAAGAAGATCCTAGTTATACTTCAACAACGGTCTATGCGCAAATTATGCGCCTAGCAGGAGTTATTTTATGCATTTGCGCACTCTTGCAAGGAATTAATGCTATTGGTACATGGCTATTGAGTAACCGATCAATAGCACAAAACATCAATGCAACGCTTCAACAAACAAACCTTGCTGAAACAGACTTTTACAGCTCGCGAGATACGCTGGCGCTTGCTACTGTACCAAAACTTCTTATGCAGACACAAGCACTGTGTAATTCTCTTTCTTCATCTGCACTTAATGATACTGTGATCTCTCTTCGCAAAGAGTATGAAAATACCTTTGAAGCATTAGCTTATGCTATGAAGCAGCGAGGCCTGAATGAAAATATTGGTGCTGAAGGTACCTTTCGCAAAGCAGCACATCATATGCAAACACTGATCGAAAAAAGCGAAAATCGAGATTTATTGATTTGGCTTTTGACAACACGCCGATACGAGAAAGATTATCTTCTTCGTAAAAAAGATAGCTATATCAACGATGTGCAAAAAACCGTTGAGGCAATGCGTACTTCTATTATCGCATCACGTTTGAATGCAAGTACCAAAGATACTCTGTTGTCAGCAACTACATTATATCTCGAAAATTTTCAAACACTTGTGCATGCACTCAAAAAAGCCGACAGCCACCACAAAACACTGCGCGGGCTCTCTGCGCGCTTAGAGAAAGCATCTTTCGACTTAGTAATCCAAGCGGAGGGACAAAGTACACTGGCAAAGTATGTAACATGGAGCTTATGTATTGTTGCAATACTTATTGGTATTGTCATTGCACGCCGCATTGCAAAGACATTGACCCAACCTATTCGTACCCTTGACTCTATTGCACAATCGTTCACGCGCACCGATAGCAGTTCGTTAGCTGTTTCTGAGCACGGTGAATTATTGACAACGATCAGCAAAGAAAACAATGAAATTGGTAATCTTGCCGGTTCATTTTCTAGAATGCTGACTACGATACAAAAAGCTCATTCCACACTCCGCACGGAAAAAGAGTCTGTCGAACATCGCATACGCTTGGCAGTCGAAGAGTCAGAACATAAATCAGAATATTTAGCCGGACGTGTTGAAGAGCTTCTTGCCGTCATTGCAGAGTTTCGCAGTGGTAATGTTGCGATTCGTATTCATGAGAAATCGGCAGATAATGATGCCTTACTACAAAAACTTTTTTCTGCACTAAATACGGCATTAGAGCGTGTTGATGATGCACTTGCACAAGTGCGCAACGAAAGTATAAGTATTGATCATGCTGTGTATTCCTTGACGCAATCT
>DHLT01000278.1:15537-18563 GCA_002405405.1 Ignavibacteria bacterium UBA4661
ACTTGATCATGCTGTGTATTCGTTGACGCAATCTCATGATGCTCTAGCAGCATCAATTCAATATCAAAATGACATTTTACGGACATCCACCGAAGATATTCGCCAAATGATTGATGCAGTTAACGCAACTGATTCAATCATACGTGAAAGTGCCGAACATATCAGTACCGTACGTACCATGTCAATCGAAGGTGAAATTTCAGCAGAACAAGCTGATACCGAATTTCAGCTTATCCTTCGAGAAATTGATACTGTTCGCACGGCAATGCAACATCTCATGGAAGAAATCATTCATGTCAATGAAGCATCTGAACTCATCAGGGACATTAGCGAACAGACGAATCTGCTTGCATTGAATGCTTCTATCGAGGCAGCTCGTGCAGGCGAAGCAGGACGAGGCTTTGCGATTGTAGCAGAGAAAATCAAACTTCTTGCTGATAGTTCAAGTGATTCCTCCAAGAATATCGCCAAGCGCTCTCAACAGATTCGTACAAATGCCAATCATGTAAATACAGCACTTCAAACAATGTTGGAAACCACTACTCATTGTGGTAATGCGATGAATAAATTGATGCAAGATTTTCAGAGAATCAAACACAATATCGTCTTAGTATCTGGCAAAGCGGATTCAGCTCTTCACTCATCTCAACGGCAACATGATCTGGCGAATCACATCGACAAGCATATCCACACACTGACGGAAGCATCTGAGAGTGTCGATAGTTCTGTACATACAATTGCCGATGTTATACACGGACTTACGCAAGAGTCTGAACTCCTCATTCGATCTATTGAACAATTCAAAACAACTTCAACAGTATTGCATCAAAGTTATCGGGTCTCCCACCAACAAAAAGATTATGCCGGAAAACACAAACAGTTGTTTCACAATCAACATACTCAAAGCAATCCTCGCAAAGTGATTGCACAGCATCATCCTCCGCATAACTTCAAAGCACTACCCAACACATGGTTTAGTCACATTTCTTGAGAATAATCTTCGGGGCATTAATATCATCGAAGCATAACACAAAGGCAATATTAGGCGAGATAATTTTGTGCCATATAATTGTATTGTTGAACATTATAGAGGTGTACCATGAATACACGAGTTGTTTTTGGAAAAAAATTATATCTAGGATCGTTAGTATTAACGACCTCAATAGCCGGGATAGTCTATCTTGGACTTGGACTTGCTTTACAAGTTATCTGCACAATGCAACAGCGCATGCATCAGCCCGTTCAGGGTATGGCACTGGATGCCTATATACAGCATACACGTACAACATCAATCCAGCTAACGATTATTATAGTAGCACTTGCCTTAGGATGGTTGACATGCAGTATACTCCTCTTCTCATCAAAAGAAGTGCGCCTCATGACACTGCGAAAACAACGGTCACATCGTGAATTCAACCGTACTACCATGCTGAAGAATGGCTTGCATTCATACACGCAACAGCACTATGACATTATGTATCATGGACTACAAGAGCATTTTGATATTACACGATCTTCGCTCCAATGATACTGTACTCATATCAATAACTACAACTACTTTTGCTTCTTTTTACTTTTGCTACTTTGGGGACTACCCCCTGAGAACACCTACACATGTCGAGCATAATTCTTGAAACTGCTTTCTTTGCATCTTGCAGAGAAAGCAGTTTTTATCTATCACCAACGAATTTTTATTAGCGAATTTCTTAGCAAAACTGTATTCTCGTACACACCTTTAGTCGCTGTCTCGCCATATTTTTTTAATCTTTCTTTTCCAGTGTATGAGCATTCGCCAAAAAATTCTCCTGCCTGTCATTGGTATTATCATTGTCATCGGTGTTTTTGTTGCTTTTTTCTATCCGGCACGACAGAAAGTTTCACTGAATAAGGCTTTGGCAACACGCGCTGTGGGTCTTGCCGAGTTACTTGGCTTCAATTCTTCTATCTCGCTCGATTTTGGTGATCCAAGCAGCGTGGATAAAATGCTTGAAGGCATGAAAAACATTCCCAACTTTGAGTTTGCTGTGGTGTTAAAACCCGATGGTTCGATTTTCTCGCAATTAGAAGGTGCCAAACTGACTTCCTTTAAGACGGAAATCATGTCACTCGTTAATGCTAAAAAAACCGACATTATTGAACATGAAAAACTCATTGCAGCTGTACGTATGATCGAGATGAATGGTACTATACTTGGTGCAGCAGTCATTGGATTTAATACGGATGCCGTCGAACAAGAAGCAAAACAAGGGTTTTATATCGCTCTTGGCGCAAGTGCTATCACACTTCTTCTTGCCGGTGTCATTCTCTTTTTGCTCATTCAACGTATTACCAAACCACTCATTGATGTAGATACTGCCGCTCGACAACTGGCAGATGGTAAACTATCAGTACGTGTGAGTGTTCGTTCAAATGATGAAATCGGTAGTCTTGCAGCATCGTTTAACAAAATGGCGGAGAGTATTGCTCAATCCGTTGACTCACTTGCAAAAGAACAGAGTTATTTACAGAAAAGTGTGGATACGATGATTTTTGAAATGGATGAATTCGCACAAGGAGATTTGACACGACAAGTTGCTATTGAAAAAGACGATGCTATTGGACAACTTTTTGCCACATTTAATAGCTCTATTGGCACAATGAACACTCTGGTTCGTCAAGTCATTGACTCTGTGTCCAGTACAGCATCAACCACGAATGACATTAGTAATCGTACAACTGAAATGGCAAGTATCATCTACTCGCAAAACCAACGCACGACGGAGATCAACGCTGCTATTCATGATATGGCTTCGACTCTTGAGCAAAATGCTCGATTCGCCGTTCAAGTATCACAAGAAGCCGACAAAACAACAACGGAAGCGCAAAATGGCGAAGTAGTCATGCAAAAGATGATGCGTAATGTTCAAGATGTTTCAAAAATGGTACTCACCTCTGCAGAACGAGTGCAAGAACTTGGAAATCTGAGTGACGAAAAAGGTGCAGTAACAGAAATCATTGATGAAATTGCTAATCAAACATATTTACTT
>DHLT01000332.1:0-1070 GCA_002405405.1 Ignavibacteria bacterium UBA4661
TCCCGCTAACTCAATGAATTTAGTATTCACACCAAATTCACGAGCTTTCCATGTTAAATAGACCGGATCTATCGGGATACAATGTCCACCTAAACCCGGTCCCGGATAAAATGGCATAAAGCCAAAGGGCTTCGTTTTTGCGCCATTGATAACTTCGTGAACATCGATACCCATCTCATGAAAAACAAGCTTCATTTCATTGACAAGGGCAATATTTACCGAACGAAAGATATTTTCAAAAAGTTTAACTGCTTCGGCTGTTTTGGTATTTGACACTCGGACAGTTTTTACGATCGCTGCTGAATATAAGGCATCTGCAATATCAAGAGCGTCATCACCATCACCACCAATAACCTTAGGGATTGTTGCTGTCTCATAGTGAGCATTACCGGGATCTTCGCGTTCAGGGCTATATGCGAGGTAAAAGTCTTCGCCTGCTTTTAAACCAGATACATCTTCACATATAGGACGGATAAGTTCATCAGTAGTACCCGGATATGTCGTTGATTCCAACACTATTAACTGCCCTTTACGTATGTACGGAGCAATAGACTTTGTTGTCTCTTCGACATAGGTCATATCGGGTTCACGATACTTATTGAGCGGTGTCGGTACACACATGATAATTGCATCAGCAGATCTTAACTGTGCAAAGTCGGTTGTTACAGTAAAAGTAGTTGAATTACTCATTTCGCGAACGCGCTCTACACCGAAATGCTTGATATACGTTTCTCCTTTTTGCAAGGCAGTAATTTTTGCCGGATCGATGTCGACACCTACGACCGGAAAACCTTGCTTGTGAAATGTCCACATTAAAGGTAACCCTACGTATCCCAAACCTACAATACCGACCTTGAATGATTTTTGCTGTATTGCTTGCAATAATGCTTCTTTCATAAAATTTTTAATATTTATATCACAATAATAGAACAATAGACGTACTTATGGCTCCGCCCTTTGAGTCCCATGTTTGCCTTTTGGCTATCACAAGACTTATATACTTTATACTTCACTTACTCGCTATTCTTTTGTGTTTACCTTGTTCGTCGTGCGTTACTCATCATCTTCAT
>DHLT01000332.1:1184-5832 GCA_002405405.1 Ignavibacteria bacterium UBA4661
CCGTTACTCATCATCTTCATTTATGCGATAGGGCTGTACCGTATAGGGAGCAATATCAGCATGAACAGTTGTACCGACAACTTCTAAACGCACGGCAAGTCTTTTATTTCCCTTAACGATCATCACCTCACCGACGCAACCTTTGAGTGGTCCCGTTGTTACCTCGACGTACTCACCTACTTGGGGTTCGTATATCTTTTCTTCGAGAATCTCAAGATTGACACCGGACTCAACAAATTGCTTGATTGTCAGTATCTCTTGATCGCGAATAACGGCAGGCTGTCCATTTGTTGTAACACCGCGAACAACTCCATCTTCACTCACTGCAAATCGATACTCACTTGGTGTACCACGAACAAAGATGTAGTTACGAAAAAGAGGTTCCTCAACGATTTTTTTTCGATCACTCCATTGGCGTTGTACTTTATAGAGCGGTACATATACCTCAATACCTTTCGTCCGCAATCGCATCTCAAGTTTTTTTTCCAAACGTGAGCGCGTATACAACGCAAACCAGCGACGGTCATATGATGCTGACTTCTCAGACATTATTATTTGCTTGCTTGTTTCTTTTTTGCTGACACCGTTAATTTATCCGCTTTTTTTGCCTCTCGAGCAAATTGTTCTGTATCTTTCATATCCCATAGAACTAATGCTTTTTCGATATTAAGGGTGTGTTTCAAACGCTCAAACTCATCATTTTGCATAATAATTGTTCGTACTCTGCGATGAATTAACTCTTCAGCATTACGAATCAGCCGATCTAAATACGCACGGTCAATATTCCCAACCACCACCAAATCAATAATACCGGAGTCTTTCCCCTGAGCATAATCACCGGTGATACACGCATACTCGACATTTCCAAGCTTTGAAAGTGTATAGCGAACACGATCTAAACCAAGATACTTCTTCACTAATGCTTGTACTTCAGGGAAAAGCGAATGTGTGCTATTTGCACGATATAGCTTTGTACGACCATCATTTTCAGCAGTAAGCATACCTGCTTCTGATAGACGATTTAACTCTACGCGAACAGCATTGGTACTCTCACCAAATTCTTCTGCCAATTCACGTAAATAGCTCTGCGTTTCTGTGTTTGTAAAAAACTTCAGAAGCAGTTTAATGCGTGTTTTGGATGTGATCAACGACTCTAACACAAGATAATCGAAATAATAGTCGATAGTACTGCACGAAATGTTGCATAACAACAAATGATGATTTATGAGTAACAAAACTACTCGTATTTGAAACATCCTGCAAATTCGTTCAAGAAAAAATTTTCCACATTTATAGGAAGTAATGTCCCACAGCAACCTAGTAGGACAATATGCTTCTTGTTTACTTTATCGTCAGAAGATCATGAGAACCTCATAAAAACAATTGAGACTCTTGTAGAAAGATATTCTTCCATTATTCTCTCTCTCTTATTCGCACAATATTTTGTGCGCACTGTTTTTGAAAGATGATTCTACGATTCACCGCACATCAAACTATAGCTATTTGATGTCTTGGAATTCAACATCAAGGATCGGATACTCACGCCAATCTTTGTAATCAAAGTGCCACCATTCATTACGAATGACTTTAAATCCCTCAGCCTCAAGTGCCATTTTTAAGAGATCACGAAGCTTCCGTGATTGCTCTGTACCACCCATATACGTTGGATATGCACGTTCCGACATTTCATCAACTTTACTTGGCATTTCCACCTCTTTTCCAGTTGCAAGTTCATACAAAGTAACATCAACGGCACATCCTCGATTATGTCGCGAACCATCATTCGGATTTGCAACAAATTCTCGTTTCTCCGGAGGCGTTATTTCCCAAAATGCTTTGGTGACTCGCCACGGACGATATGCATCGGTAATCATGAGTCCATATCCATGCTTTTTAACAGCATGGTGTGCTCTGACAAATGCTTCTGCCGCCGGCTTTTGTAGAAAAGCTCGTGCTTCCGAATAAAACTTTTTACCGAAGACATTTTTATTCGCAGAAGCATAATAAATATCAAGTTTGATTGTGCTATCAAGCTTATGAACTTCTACTAATTCCGGCTTACGTTTGGCATTGGTGTCACGTGGCATCATGGCAGGGGACGCCTGATAGAAATTAGCATCATTTGTTGATGGTTTCTGTGCAAGAACAAGATTATTATAGCATATCATTGTCATAAAGACAACGATATAGAGCATGGCATGACAGTTCTTTGACATGATCAATTGCTTCATTTGCATGACAGAAATCTCCTGATAGTGATGACGAAAAAGGTGACTGCTTTTACTTACAAGGTTAAGAACTTCTGTGGATATACGACTACCTTTTTTACGTATATTGGTGTGTTTGGGAAATTTTTGATCTTCGTGCACTGTTCAATTTTAATTGTTTTCCGCTACACCATTCTCACAATCCATGATTCCACTCGTCTTTGGTACGCTTCTTGGCTTTGTTTTAGCAATTCCGCCCGGACCAACCGCCATTGCTGTTATGAAATGCGGTCTTGGAAACGATATCAAGCGTGCAGAAGCCATCAGCATCGGTACCGGCTTGCTTGATGCTATATACTGTGCATTCTTACTTGTTACCACATCTGCAATTTTTAATGCTCTTGCAAGTTGGGAACATCAATATGCTACCGTCTATCGTATGTTTCAGATTGTTTGTGTTATTGGCGTTATCATCTATGGTATTCTTGGTTTGCGTGCACATCATAACTCCGTGGAAGAAATCGACCGCGAAGCGCAATCACAATTTGTTGAGGCACTCCAAAACCGAGTACACTCACGCAATGGTATTTGGGTTGGCATTGGTATTGCTATTGCTAATCTTGCCAACCCTACTTTTATCCCATCGTTAACCTATACAACAGTTATGGCGCAGCAGTACAATATGACTGGCTCAACAATTCTCGAGCATATTCTGTTCTCATTAGGATTTGGTGCCGGCGCATTTCTCTGGTTGACGATTGTCGCGCAAGCTATACGTCGCTACAAGCATCTACTCTCGCCTCGCTTTATTGATGGATTGCACCGTTTTGCCGGTTTTACCATGATTGGCTTTGGTACATATCTCGGTTTGCGCGTTTTTGCATTGATCTGATTTTACTTTACGCATATGAATTCTACATCACCGCTCCTTGCTGTTCGTAATCTTTCTGTAGAATTCCACAGCCGTACATCCGGTTCGCTTACCATTACTCGTGCACTCAATAATGTTTCATTTTCTCTTCAACGTGGTACAACGATTGGTATTGTTGGCGAATCAGGTTCGGGAAAATCTGTTACATCGCTCATGATCATGCAATTGCTCCGCTCTGCTACAATCACCAATGGCGATATTGTCTTTCACCCCAAAGATGCTTCTCCTATTATACTCACGAAAGCTCATGAATCTGTTGTACGGGAACTCCGTGGCAATAAGATTGCGATGATTTTTCAAGAGCCCATGACCTCACTCAACCCACTGATGCGTTGTGGTGATCAGGTCAGCGAAGCCATCATGCTCCACCGCCATGTAACACGCTCAGAAGCACAAAACATCGCCTTGCAACTCTTTCACGAAGTACAGCTCCCCATACCCGAAGAAATGCTCAAGCGATTTCCGCACCAGCTCTCCGGCGGACAACGACAACGTGTTATGATTGCCATAGCACTTTCGTGCAATCCCGATGTGCTCATTGCTGATGAGCCAACTACTGCTCTTGATGTTACTGTGCAAAAAGCAATTTTAGATTTGATTCGCGATCTTCAGCAAAAGCGCGGTATGAGCATTCTTTTTATTACTCATGATTTGGGTGTTATTGCTGACATTGCTGATGATATCGCGGTTATGTATCGTGGTTCTCTTGTTGAATATGGAACAGCACAATCAATCTTTTCTAATCCTCAGCATCCGTATACACAAGGATTACTTGCATGTCGCCCACACTTGAATATGCCCAAAGGCATTGTTTTACCAACCGTTCGTGATTTTATGGATGAGTTGCCTGATGGCACTATCATTGCCAAGCAATCTGAACCCACTACTATACCCAAACAACACCCCACACAAGATGCTATTTTATCGTCCGAAGCACCCGTTATGCTTGATGTGCGTAATCTCTGCGTGCATTATCCTCGCTCCCAAAACAGTCTAATGGCATGGTGCAAGCACTCAAAACAGGATACAGTATTTAAAGCAGTAGACAATATTTCTTTTCAATTGCGTCAAGGTGAAACATTGGGCTTGGTTGGTGAATCAGGGTGTGGTAAAACAACGACCGGACGTGCTATTCTTCGCTTAATTCAACCTACATCCGGAAGCATTCTTTTTTCCGGTACCGACATCGTACAGCTGCCTCAGTCAGCATTGACTGCGCTACGCCGTGATATGCAGATTATCTTTCAAGATCCATTTTCAGCCCTCAATCCACGTATTTCGATTGGCTCGGCAATACAAGAAGTATTATCTGTTCATCGACTGTATGAGAATTCTCAACAACGCAAAGATGCCGTAAGCACCATGCTCGAAAAAGTAGGTTTACGAGCAGCCCACTACACGCGCTATCCCCATGAATTTTCAGGTGGTCAGCGTCAGCGAATTTGTATTGCACGAGCATTGATCCTACAGCCTAAACTGCTGATTTGCGATGAATCTGTTTCCGCACTCG
>DHLT01000042.1:0-7337 GCA_002405405.1 Ignavibacteria bacterium UBA4661
ATTAAAGATATGCAAAGAAGATAAAAACATGAAAACGAACTGAAATGTTAAGCAACAAAAAAACCCGACTCTGCGGGGATTTTGCTCCACCTGATGAAATTGAACAAACGACACTCTGATTAACAGTCAGAAGCTCTAACCAACAGAGCTATTTCGGAGTGGATTGCATGAGCATACACATGATATACTTGCAAAACGAGTTTCAAAAATAGTGCTTCTGTGCCTTATTGTCAAGAAAATTTTCTAAGTTTCTTTTTTAATGGGTTTCGTCAGCGTGCTTACAAGAATTTTATTCATTTCTTCTTTTGTTATTTCATGACTTCACAAGGCAATGTGCGACCAACCGCACCTCCTCTCCAATCTGCACCGACACAGTTTCTACTCCCTGACTATCAGCAGTTTTTTTTATCAAATGGTATCAAAGTTCTCTTCTTTGAAGATCGTTCTCAGCCGATTCTTTCCATTAGCCCCGTCTTCCGACAAGGAGGACTTGTTGCCGCTCATTATGGTCTGTCGCAAGGCATACAAAGCTTTACGGCAGGTATGATAACCAAAGGTACGGCGTCGCCTAGAACAGAACGAACAGCACAAGATATTGCCGATGCCATGGATTATATGGGCGGTACACTTGCCGCGACATCAGGATGGGATTCTTCTGCCATAAGCTTGACTATCTTGGCACAGTACGCTGAAGAAGGCTTGCAATTAGCAGGTGATAGTCTTTTTGCTCCTGCTTTTTCTCATAATGAAATCGAACGCTTACGTTCACAAAGTATCGTTGGAATTCAACATAATCTGGAAGATGCGGGATACTTAGCTACTTCTGCCCTTGCTCGCGGACTATATGAGAAACATCCATACAGTACATCGTTGTATGGCACATTAAATTCAATGGAGCATCTTTCAGCCGATGAATGTCATCGCTATCATCGTGCGGTGTTTGCACCACAGCATTGCTTCATCGCATGTGCCGGGAATATCACGCAAGAAGATATTCGTACACTCTTAGAAAGATACTTTGGTTCATGGGAAGCAAGCACAGACAGTATTATCGAACCAATACTGCCAACGATAGCTTCTTCAGGTGTCTATGCCATCGCCAAAGCGTCTGCCGTACAAACAACACTACGCATTGGCATATCGGCACCACATCGCAAAGATCAGGATTTCATCGCAATGCGGATACTTAACACTATTCTTGGTGGTATGTTCACATCGCGCTTAAACTCCAAGCTACGTGAGGAAAAAGGCTATACCTATGGCATTCATTCTTCAGTTGATCCGCGTCGGCTTGGCTCTACCCTCGTTATCGGCACAAGTGTTGGCAATGATGTTACGGCACCAGCTGTGCGCGATATTCTTGCCGAACTCGATCGCATGGCATCAGAACCCGTGAATGAAGAAGAGCTTGCATTGGCAAAAAACTATATGCTTGGTTCTTTTGCTTTAGCAACAGAGACACCGAATCAAATTATTTCGCTCGCCAGTGGACGTGAGATTTATGGACTGCATGAACGCTACTATCATGAGTATTTCGAGCGGATTGCTACAATGACGATTGATGAACTTTTTGCCGTACAACAGCGTTGGATACGCCGTGACAGTATGATTATCGGGGCATCAGGCGATGTTGATATTATCCAACAAGCATTCAATGATATTCTGCCTGTTCATATTCTATCTGCCGAATAACACGCTCTCAACCTCAGAAAACGATAAACAAAATATTCCCTACACGTACATCTCGTGCAGACATTCTTAACTTTGCAGTTCTTGCACACAACACTTGCACTCACTCTACAATTTCAGTTCACATTATTTCATTGTTTTTATGTCTGATGTACAACAGCTCGAACGTTTAGCAACATCCTATTCCTCTATTCGCAAGGAAATTGCTAAGGTCATTGTTGGGCAAGATCATATTGTCGAAGAACTGCTCATTACCCTTTTTGCAGGCGGCCATTGCTTGCTTGTAGGTGTTCCCGGTCTAGCAAAGACTCTGCTTATCCGTACTGTCGCACAGGTTCTTGATTTGTCTTTCAATCGCATTCAATTCACACCCGATCTCATGCCAAGCGATATTACCGGTACCGAGATTATTGAAGACGACATTACAAGTGGTCGTAAGCAGTTTCGTTTTGTACATGGTCCTGTTTTTGCCAATATTGTTTTGGCAGATGAAATTAATCGCACACCACCCAAAACGCAAGCAGCACTACTTGAAGCAATGCAAGAACACTCAGTGACGGCGGCAGGAAAGACCTATAAACTACCTGCACCTTTCTTTGTTCTGGCGACACAAAATCCTATTGAACAAGAAGGTACCTATCCCCTACCCGAAGCACAACTTGATCGATTTATGTTTAATGTTCGATTGGATTATCCCTCGTTTGAAGACGAAGTAAAAATTGTTCTGGCAACCACTGTTCAACATTCATCAACACTGCAATGTCTTTTAACAGCACACGATATTCTTAACTTTCAAGAACTGGTACGCCGAATTCCCGTTCCGGAAAATGTTGCAGAGTACGCCGTCAAACTTGTTCATGCGACACGCCCCGGGAATACGCTTGCTCCTGCATCAGTACGTGACTTGATTCGCTATGGTGCCGGTCCTCGTGCTTCGCAATACTTGGTGCTCGGCGCAAAAACACGTGCGGCATTGCAAGGACGTACGCATCCCACAACCGATGATATTCGTGCTGTGGCAGTTGCAACATTACGCCATCGTATTGTTACAACCTATAACGCAGAAGCAGAAAATATTACCAGCGAAGAAATTGTGCGTCGCTTGGTTGACTCTTTGCGATAATCCTTGATAGCAGTAAATTGTTTTTTTCGTAATCATACTTTTTCTTTTTTGTTTACATGACGAACGAATCGCAATCCCCCGTACAATATCCCGAAGGGAATCCCCTTTTGGCTCGTATACAAGAGAAAACTCTTTCAACTGTCATTTATGCGCTTTCTGCTGTCATCATTATAGCAGTAGCAGTGCTCATTTATTTCCCCCAAGCATTTGTTGCCGGGAATTTCAATGTCTCGATGCTTCCGAAGTTTCATGCCTTTTTAAATGCATGTTGTTCTATGCTCTTGATTGGTAGTTTTATTGCCGTCCGGCAAAAGAAATATCAATTGCACAAACAGCTCAACATCACGACTTTCATTTTCTCAACAATCTTCTTGGTTTCGTACGTCGTGTATCACTCACAGGCACCGGCAACGCCGTTTGGAGGACAAGGTTGGATTCGCCCTGTTTACTTTTTTATTTTGATTACTCATATTGTCTTAGCAGCTGTTATTCTTCCATTAGCACTTTTCACGATTGTCCGTGCGTGGCGAGGTGAGTTTGCCAAGCATCGTACGATTGCACGAATTACGCTTCCCTTATGGCTGTATGTTACAACGACCGGTGTGATTGTGTATCTTATGATTGCACCTTATTACCCTGTCGCGACTCCGTAATTTTCCTTGTTGGAATAACTTCTGTTCGCTGCCATAAAGTTTGAGCACATAGCATTATGTTATGTGCTCATTTCTTATAGATGTAACACTTTTTTCTCTTCCCATCGTCCATGTCGAATCTTAGTTCTCAAACTTTGGTCAGCGAAGACCAGCATCAGATTCAAGAGGTTGGCTTACTGCATGAGCGTCTGCAACAAGAGATTGCTATTCATAAAAGTATTGGGCTTCATTTGGCAGAGTCCCTCCGGCGTGAGTCACAATTTTCGTAGGTATTGACTTGGGATCAGCGATGTTCTGTGGTCAAACAATAGATGCTAAAATTTATTGCGAGCCGGGCCACACAGACAAAGCAGTCTTCGTCATTGACCTACTGATTTAGAACGTCGATACGTTGTTATCGTAAAAGAATGTGCATGACGAGCGTCAGTATGATAATGGTATTCACTTATGCTTTGCCATTCGTGCCATGTAATTTTTGGCATGAATGTATCGCCTTGACACTCTGCATGAACATGAGTATAATGCAGAATATCAGCATAGGGTAGTACCTCCCGAAAAACTTCTGCACCACCAATCACAAATAATGGCGATGGATATTCTGGGAACATAGTCTCGGCGTGGCTAATAGCAGCAGGCAGAGAGTGTGCTATTGCATAAGGATAGCCATGATAGTCATTCGGTAGGACAAAATTTTTCTGTCGTGTAAGGACAATCATCGCCCTCTGTGATAAAGGTTTTCCAATACTTTCGAATGTTGCACGCCCGGCAATCAGAATATGCCCTGTTGTTATTTGACGAAAATGCTCGAGATCACGTGGCAAGTGCCATGGTAACTGACCCCGCATACCAATAACGCCATTGGTGCTGACTGCGACAACAACAGCAATCGCCGGTTTATGATCATGCACAATCACCATGAACTTTTAGCAAGGGAAGGAGGACATCAGCTACTCATTAATTTTAATCACGACAACCGTCATGTCATCAAATTGTTTTTCGGTTCCCCTAAAAATGACGGTCGATTCGAGAATAGCATCACGAATATCATTGGCAGAATTTTGTGCATGTAGAAGAATTGTATGAATCAGTGCTTCTTCACCAAATTCTTCTTGTGCCTCATTACGTGCTTCGGTAATACCATCGGTAACAAAGACAAAAACATCACCGACTTTATAATCGATACGTTGCAATTCCAAATGAGGGGAGAAATGCTTTTGCGAAGTAATACCCAAGCCCACACCTTTGGGCTTATGTTCTTTTACATCGAATGTTTCGGCGCGATAGTGATACATCGGTAAATGCCCCGCACGAGCAAGTACCATTGCATTGAGTTGTGTATGAAATAAACCACTCAGAGCAGTAATAAAAGAGCGTTTATGGAGCTCTTCATAAATCAGTTGATTCATGCGATTAAATAGATCGCGTGGCGACAAGTGGAAGTCCCGCAATGTGCGCATAATGCCTTGTACTTTCGACATATATAACGCTGCTGATGTCCCTTTGCCACTGACATCGCCAACAACAACCATCATTTCGTGTTCCTCATAGACGAGATAATCATAGAAATCTCCTCCAACTTCCATTGCCGGTATCGAAGCACCGGCAATATCTAATCCTTTGATATTCGGTGTATGTTGTGGCAAGGACATAATTTGAATATCACGGGCAATGGTCAACTCATGCTCTAAACGTTGTTGTTCTGTGAGTTGCTCATACAAGAGTGCATTATCCAAAGCAATCGTACACTGACGAACAAACGCTGACATAAAAGAGAAATCTTCACGGTTAAAAGATGCCTCCGATTTTTTCTCACCGATCAGGAGAATACCCGACATCCACTTATTGGTACGGATAGGCATAACATATCGAAAGCCCAATGCTGATAATTCACGAGCAATATCAGCAGGAAGTGATACCACACTTAAACGTGAATCGCCGGTATATTTTGCAATAGCACTATGAAAGCGCTCATCAATTTTTTTGGTCATGGTCGTATGTTGCTCTTCGCTTAATCCTGCCGAATCCGTAACGCATGGCAATTGCTGATTGTCACGATACAGCAATACACCAACCCTCTGGAGGAGCATATGCTGAACAATTGTATTGACAATAGCACCGGCAATACTTTCGGTGGTGATATTTGCCGACAAGGTATCGGCTAATTCGTCGGTAGCACGGCGATAATCATATTTTTGTCGGTCAAATTTAGCGTCAATAATACGCGCACCTTTTCTTCGTATCCCTCGTATTCCTAATGCCCATCCGATGGCTAATACCGATACCGCAAATGTATCCCCCCATGTCATAGCCCCATTCGGATCATACACTACTTCAACAATACCTTGTTGTATCTGTATCGTTGGGATAACAAGATGCATGAGTGCTAAGCAATACAAGCCAGCAACAATACAGAGTAGCATCGCTGTATGCCACACAAATGATGTCACCATATATTGCACATTGCGCCGCACACGCAGTGCCAAATGAAAAATCTGATACCGAAACATTATCGAGAAAAAACCAAACGGTATCGAACTGATAATCACCAAACGAATATAATTGAAGATAACATCGAATGTTTCTGTATCAGTACTCCATACATTATTACCGCTTTTACTGATAAGAAGCCGTACGACATGTTGGACAAGCCTTGCCAAAGGAACTTCAAAGGTACTAATGATCGCAACTGTAAGAATTGCTGACATTAAATACACGGCTTCACGAGTGGCATAGACACGTTTATGAACAATACGCTTGGCAATCACTGTTACAAACCAAATACCAAGGATTGCCGAAAAGATATACCCGCTAATATTATTTCCGCTCGCAATGAAAACAATAAATACAAGAGCAACAGCAATGACTAATGGAAAAATGAGCCATAGCCCTTTTGTTTCCGTACGCTCATCGGTCATACACAGTGGCGCATACATGGAAAAACCTGTACTCAAGAACGAAGCCATGACCCATGTCGCCATATTGATAAAACCATAATAGTCATATACAGGCGGTGTCTTCGATAGCAGAGAAATGGTACCAAAACACAAGAAAAACATCGACAGAGCACGGGCAGGCAAAAGATATGAACGTGCAAAGACATACACCCCCCCCATGAGGATCATCAGAATCCCATGAATGTAATACACAATCACTGTAAACTGAATGCCTACCGAAGATGCAGTCAACCAAACACTAGAGAGCTTGCCTTGTCGTGCGATATCATACTGAATACTTGTACCTGCCTGATGCGACATCAGCAGATCTTGAGCTTGCCGTGAATTGACAACTTCTTCTCCATTGATACGATAAATGATATCCCCGACTTTTAATCCTGCTCGCTCCGAGGCTCCATTGCGTTCCACCGAACCAATACGCACACCATGAGGGATAGCAGCTGTCATACTGTCTTGCCATTGCTTTTTCGCGATGACAACATTGTAATTTTTGTCTTGTAAAAGGGATCGCACAACGAAGTGTATGGAATCTGTCACGGCAACTCGATGAATGATCGAATCGACTTCTTGTTTGGTCCACACACGAACATTTTGCACACGCACAACAAGATCACCTTGCTGTACCACATTCAGTACTCCTGGCTTCCCAAAACCGTCTTGCGTGATCATCACATCGGATGCTGCATTTTCCCAAACATTGTCGTCGGTTGCACGAGTTTGACGCACTAATACGCCATACACAAACAACACTGCTACATAGAGCGTCAGCACTGCATAGAGAATTCGAAATGTATGTGGACGGCGGTCAAAATATGACATAAGCAAAGCAAGCAATGCGGTCAGAAATTCTCATGACACAACATTCGTACAGGAAGGACAAAGAATTTAATAAGGCAATTTTGTTCCTAGTACGATGAA
>DHLT01000042.1:7461-16453 GCA_002405405.1 Ignavibacteria bacterium UBA4661
TTCTTCTATCTTTGTTCGTACACAAAAATTGTCATGAGTATCGTGTTTTGATCCTTATTCTCATGATGTTCTCCTAGACAACATCAAAAACAAGCATCGTATAGTCTTTGAAGACACTATCGAATCATATGAGCCAGCATCAACATACCCTTCTTTGCACTATAGGTGATTGCAATGGCATCGGCATAGAGGTGCTGATTCGCGCAATCCACCGTTATCAGCACGATCATACGATTCCACAACATTCCATGTTTATGATTCTCACCCATCCTCGTACATGGCATGAATACCTCGAAGCTTCTCAATTATCAGAACTTGCCAAACAATGTCGTTATACCATCCTGCCTTGCGCTTCCTACACTCCGATTACCTTCGGACATGCTGTGCGCGAAGCAGGAATCCTTGCCGGAGAAGCACTGACACTCTCTGCCGACATGCTATTACGCGGTCAAGGCGATGCCGTTGTAACCATGCCTGTTTCTAAATATGTTTTGCATCAAGCCGGATATACTGTACCGGGTCAAACAGAATTATTTGGGCAAAAAGCCGGTGTTGCCGAACCACTTATGATCCTCACGGCAAACACTGTGCGCGTAGCGCTGACGACCATTCATATTCCATTGCATTGTGTTACGACAGAAATCACTATACCGCGCATTGTGCACCGTTTACATCAGCTCCACACATCATTACGTATGGATTTCAACTGCGTAACTCCTCGCATTGCTGTACTTGGGGTCAATCCTCATGCGGGTGAGCAGGGTGCACTGGGCACAGAAGAGCAAATCACTCTCCTGCCGGCTATAGAGCAAGCACGCTCAATGGGAATTGCGGTTGAAGGTGCATTTCCGGCTGATGGTTTTTTTGCCAAGAAACAGTATGAACATTTTGATGGCATTCTTGCGATGTACCATGACCAGGGCTTGATCCCCATTAAAATGCTTGCCAATGGCTATGGTGTTAATTATACTGCAGGACTGCCATTTGTACGGACTTCTCCCGATCACGGAACTGCATTTGATATTGCAGGCAAACAATGCGCTGATTCTTCTGCCGTCCTCGAAGCCATACGTACAGCCGAAGATATTATTAACAATCGGAAACATTTCCGAGGGTAATCTTTATTTGATTCATTCTCACTCTTGATTTCTCACTCTTGATTTCTCATTCCTTATACAATATGAACGATTTTCCTTCCCATCAAGAACAGTCGCATCCCGATCAGCAATCACATCCTGACACTCATCGTGATTCTCAATCGCAGGATACTCCTCCCTTGTCTCCCGCACCCACCGGCAGACCGCTGTATCCGGTTGATGAGGATCGTAGTTTTTATACTCCCCGTACTCGTGAAGACAAAATTCGTGCGTTTCCTCATGCTCGCTTTGCGTATACGGCTGTAGTATTTGTTTTTATCGCCTATCAAATAGCCGGTGCATTACTGTTTATCAGCAGCAGTAAACGGAGTGGCGGTACTCTCCTCGCACTCATGCAAGGTTTGGGTCAATTACTTTTTATGCTTCTTCCGGTATATGTTTTAACGCGCTACACTCCCTTGGGCAAAGAAGGTATTTTCCGCCTTCGAGGCAGTGTAACAGGACTACAGTGGCTTCTTGGCTTTTGCGGTGTATTATCGATACAAATTTTTTCCTCAGGACTTTCCGGCTTGCAAGAGCATATTATGCCATATCAATTGCAAGAGATCTTGCGAAGTTTTGAGCAAAGTTTTGAAAGTCTCTATCGTGAATTGCTCGGTGGCTCATCGCCATGGGCGGTTTTGCGTGCCTTGTTGGTTGGTGCTTTAATTCCCGCTCTTGCAGAAGAATCCTTGTTTCGTGGTCTTTTTCAACGTTCGCTTGAAGAAGTACGAACACCTTTACAAGCTATGTTAATCACCGGTCTTGTGTTTGGCGCCATTCATTTTAATCCGTCGGCATTTGTACCACTGACAACACTCGGCATCTTTTTAGGTTTTACTGCCTACTATACCCAATCTCTTGCACTACCGGTGGTTTTGCATTTTTTCAACAATACCATTGCTATTGTGGGCATGTATGCCGCAGATTTTCATCTTACTTCAACAACCCCCTCACTAACGCTAGGACAAGCATTTGTCTTTGCTGCTGTCGGCACACTTATGATTTTAACGGTACTGGTTGTTTTCATTTCTAAAACACCTCAACGAGAACCCGAGAATCTTTTTGAAGCATAGTGGTGTGACTATCATAAAAACAACAAAGGGCAATCATTTGATTGCCCTTATTATTTTCTCTCCACTCTCCGTTTTTACTCCCTACATAGCTACTTCTTCTTCGCGGCGTACTGTTTGTGTGGAATAAGTACTTTCAAAAATTTTATCGGCATTATTTGCTTCAAAGCCCTCACGACGATGCTCACGTTTCAATTCCGAAGCTGCAAGATGAGCAAACTCGGGCAGAACACGACGTTCAGCAAATTCTACATACGACCCTGAAATACGCTTTGTAACAGTACCGCCATTCCCATCGCTAAAGGTAGCATCAACCATTTCTGCAACAGTCGAACTTTGAAGTAATGCTCCGTCGGGACTGACTTTAACTTTTCCACCGGCATCATTTAGTTTAAAGCCATTGCGTTCAAGAAAAGCATTGAATGAATCACAGGTGTTATAACCTTCCGGCAGATTATGAATGGTCACTGTAAAATGATTCAAATAGTAGCGATTATAAATGACCCATGCGGCATACTCACTCTCTTCTTGAAGGCGATCATAATCAGCAACTGTTGGCGTGCGCCATAGTGGTTGGTGTAAGAATGCATCAACCGCTACCCCATCATCAAGGTTTAAGCTATCAACAGGATCGCTCGTAACTTCATCTGTATAAGAACGAATGATGCTTTGTGCTTCTTCAGATAAATCACCGACGCGCAATTCACTGACAAAGATGCGTGGTAATGCTGGATCAGGCGGAGCATACCAAAAAGCATCTAACTTCTTTGCCGCGAATTTGTATGGCTCACGTTTGGTATAACCATAGTGAAGAAAGATTTTCTCAAAAGATTGTATCCCAAGTTGTGGTACCCCCATCGTGCGAAACGCAATATGATCGTTCTCAATTTCGTCGCCTTGAGCAATAACTCCTTCGCGGATCATTGCATCAATAACACCATTCACATCGGGAACGCGCTCTTTGTAGCGCCGCATCAGACCATCAAGCACCGTTATAAGTGCAGGATGCACAGAAGTAGTTGGTTGAGCCATAACAAAAACAAAAGAAGAAAAAAGTGAACATGGTATATGAAGATAACCGCTTACAAACTTCCGAAAAAAGTAAGAATAATCTCCTCTATGAATAAACATTCACGAGAAAGACACTTTTTGCCGAGAAACTTTACCGTAATTTAGCAGACCTAATCACTGCGGTCGTTCGTTGTGTACAATGATGTGTTTGTTTTCATAGAGCGCATCAACGTACCTGTTGAGCCGCACAAAAGATGCGGACAACATTCTTTGGGGAGTATGCACTGATATGTGCTTTTCCTGCCATCGTCTTCACAGAGTTCACGCTGATAATCATCGCTGACTCTTTTTGTCCCTGCCTCTCTTTTTTCATATCTTTCTCCAAAGGATTACTCGCATGAGTACATTCAGTGAATTGGGCTTGTCGCCCGCTCTCGTTGCCACTTTATCGGCAATGGATTTTACCACCCCAACCCCTATTCAAGCCCAAGCGATTCCGATCTTGCTGACCGGCACTTCGGATATGATTTCGCTCGCTCAAACAGGTACCGGCAAAACAGCCGCTTTTGGCTTGCCTTTAGTTGATATTCTTGCTTCAACCCATGATGCACTAGAGGCATCATCGAAAGCAAAAATTCTCCCCCTTGCACTCATTCTTTCGCCGACCCGCGAGCTC
Organism: Ignavibacteria bacterium UBA4661; assembly: GCA_002405405.1. Lineage (GTDB taxonomy): Bacteria > Bacteroidota > Ignavibacteria > Kapaibacteriales > UBA4661 > UBA4661. The sequence goes on from DHLT01000042.1 coordinate 11,358, forward strand.
TGTGTACAGATTACTAACGACTTAAAGAAATTTTCTGCGCATCGTCGCGAACTTCGGATTACATCTGTGTATGGCGGTGCAAGTATTGTAAAACAAATACAAGATATTCGCGCCGGTGTACATATCGTCGTAGCAACACCCGGTCGTCTGACGGATTTATTGGAGCGTAAAGCAATCGATCTTTCATCGATTCGCTATGTCATTCTTGATGAAGCAGATGAAATGCTCAATATGGGCTTTAAAGATGATCTTGATAAGATTCTTTCTCACACACCCGACGGCAAGAATGTGTGGCTTTTCTCGGCAACAATGCCATCGGAAATCCAACGTATTGCACGCACCTACATGAAAGACCCGCAAGAAGTCGCGGTTAATCGTGAACACAAAAGCAATGAAAACATTGCGCATCAATACATGGTTGTTGATGAACGTAATCGTTATTCTGCGCTCAAACGTGTGCTTGACTTTACACCTGATGTCTTTGGTGTTGTATTTTGCCGTACCAAAGCAGACACGCAGAATATTGCTGATATGCTGATGAAAGACGGTTATAATGCTGACGCCTTGCATGGGGATTTAACACAAGCACAACGCGACAAAGTCATGAAAAGCTTTCGCAATAAAACACTTCAACTTCTGGTGGCGACCGATGTTGCGGCACGTGGTATCGATGTGCATAATGTTACCCATGTGATTCACTTGAATATGCCCGATGAAATCGAATATTACACACACCGCAGTGGTCGTACCGCTCGTGCAGGTAAAACCGGTATTTCCTTGGCAATTATTACAACACGTGAATTCTCTCGCATTCGACAAGTAGAGCGTATGCTCGGTGTTACTTTTGAAAAGCAACTTGTGCCGACCGGCAAGCAAATTTGTGAACATCGTTTGCTTGAACTCATGCATCGCTTGCGCGAAGTAACGATCGAAGAAGAAGAGATTGCAACATTTCTTCCTGCGGTATATGAAGAATTGCTTCCACTTGATAAGGAAGAAATTATCAAGCGTTTTGCATCCTTGGAATTCAATCGTTATTTGGATTACTATCGCGATGCTCCCGATCTCAATAAATCTGCACAACGTGATCGTACAGAACGTGGCGAACGTATCGGCTATGCCGACAGCGATAGTGGTTTTGAAGCAGACACAGCTCTCTTTATCAGTGTTGGTAAAATGGATGGCTTGGATGACAAAGCAAAAATTCTGTCCTTCATTTGCGAACGTTGTAAAATCACCAAAGCACAATTGGGGAAAATTCGTTTAAGCGGAGCATTTACGGTGGTAGAAGTATCGCACCACACCGCCGAAACGATCAAATCAAAACTGCATGGCTTTGATTTCAAAGGTCGTCGCATTCGTGTTGAGCATGATGAAACATGGTCGAAAAAAGGTGGCGGAAATCCTAACCGAGCGCGAGGCGAACGAAGCGGTTCCGACCGTAGTGGCGGACGAAGTTATGGTACACGCAACTATGGTAAATCAAGTTCCTACAGCGATAGCCGCCGCGAATTTGGCACCCGGAGCTCCGGTAGTCGTGATATCGGTAGTCGTGATACGGGCAGCCGAGACGAAAGTCGCGATGGCAGCTCCTATCGGAATAGTTCACGTCCGTCATCGTCAAAAGAGTATGGTGCAGACAGCAGTTCTTCCCCCTTTCGTAAACGCAGGAAACTCGTTTAAGGTACGATGACAATGATAGTCATTTTGCGAGGCAATCTTCACAAACAATGTGGAGTTTGCCTCGCACAGTTTTACAATGAACTGTACAATCAATGATGACAACACTTTGTGCTGATTGCTTCGCTTTGCTCGTAATAACTAATGATGGAAGAATCCGTCATTGGGAATGAGTATAGTGACACCTAATTAGCTACTACAAGCACTACTTCACTTGTGGTAGCTGGAAGTATGCAATGGAATTAATATTATTGCGCTTGCCATTCAGTATCGGTTCAGCAAGAATAATTGCAAATCCTTCGAGAAAAGAGACCAATTCTTTGCCATTGACTTCTGCTCGCTTTGAAGAAAGTTCTCTGTCTTTACGTTTGAGTTTTTTTAGTACAGCAAACCATGAAAACTTTGTCCATCGGTCGGCTAAATGGTCACGGGTATGCTCATTCAAACGGTTTGCTAAGCCACCATCTTCTGCTTTGCCGACATAGACTAACTTATCGTTTTCATCATACAGAACATAGATGCCGCTACTGAATGATAAATTAGCAGAATCTGCTTCATCCGTACTTGACCGCTTTGCCTTTTTCCCCATTTTTGCATCTGTGCGTTTACCCAATAAAACAAAACCACCATTGGGTGTTTGTGCCTTGATACGATCCCACTTTAAGCCGTATACTTCAATCAATCCTTTTTTACTCTCACTTTCTTCCGTAAGTGAATCTTGTGGCACAAATGCATACGTATGTATGACTGATAAAAAAGTAATTGCGATAATTGCGAATAATTGAGCACTCATAGTATTGATGGGAGAATGGATCCGGTTGATAATTCATGAAAAAATGACGACATACTTATTAAACGTCAATAATTCCATTCTTGATAGCAAGCTGAATAACACTTGTCATTTTGTTACAATTCCATTTCTGCATAATAATCTGACGATGCTTTTCAACAGTATGGTGGCTCATGTGGAGTTTTTCAGCAACTTCCTTACTTGTCATTCCTTTTGCAATCCATCGGACAATCTCTTTTTCTCGCAGTGTTAACTCAGCTAAACTTTTATTTGATTGTTGTTGTATTGCAGCCGGAGATAGTGCTTCTACAGAATAACGCAGTGCCTTTTGCGAAAGGTATATTTCCCCGTTCGCAACTTTCCTCAGTGCTTCAAGGGTATCTTCTATAGGTCTGTCTTTTTCGATAATACCCTTAACCCCCAATGCCAAGCATTCCCGCACACTTTTTGCATCAATTCGCGAGGTGAAAACAAGAATAGCGATCTCCGGATGATTTTCACGCACATAACCTGCAATATCATATCCACTCATGCTGTCAGGCATGTGCATATCCAAAAGGAGGACTTGAGGTTGTGCTCTACGAAGTGATTCAAGAAATTGATCGCCTCTGTTAAAACACCCCAAAATTTTTACTTCGTTGGAATAATGAAACTCGAACCATAGTCGCAATGTATCGAGCATTGCTTGATGGTCATCAACAATCACAATATCTATCATAAAAAATAAAAAAGGCGTTTTCCCAATCGCACTAAAAGAGGTTACCGCCAAGCGACCTGACCGGATGCGACAGAAAAACGCCCGCGCGTGCGGGTATTCTTCATCGTGGTTCCGGTCGAAAAATTGGCGGTATTTCTTTATAGAACACGAAAGAAGATTGCTATAACTACTAATTTCTACAACTAAAATTCTGCATTAAATACTACGATTATATAATGCTACACCTCTAACAGCTATCACATTGCACCAAATTATTTCAATATCATCGTTTGTGAATCAAATTGTTGATTTCGCGAAGCCCCTCAATACTTCAAACTTCACACGTACACACTAAATTAACTTAATCATAAAAAAAAGAATAAGACCAAGCACAAGTTCAACAGCAAATGCAATTCGAATAGGGGACTGTATCATTTTCATGCTTTTGTTGATGATTGTACTTGCATTTTCACTGATTTTGCGTATTTCACCAATGTAAGAAGCAGATATCTTTTTTGTCCTTTCTGCGGTTGCTGTTACAGAATCATCAAAATATAAAAATTGATTGTTGCCTGATAATTTCATGAGTGTAAAAAGGCTGAGCAACATTTTATCGAACGTATCTGCAATAAAGTTTTTGAAAAATGGAATTTTTTTTCGGACGACCTCAGCTATGGATGGAGATATAACACCAAAAAGAAAGCCTTCAACTAAAAGGAGCATTTTTTCAGAGGTAAAATCTTTTAACTCCACTTTTTCACAAACATCCTGTATGAAGGTGGATAAAATTTTGCAGACAGAATCTAATACTAAAGAAAGATCGGATTTAACTCTGTTGGTAAAAATAAGCAAGCCGGAAGTAAGAGTAAAAAACAACAACCAAATTGTTCCTATTGAACCAACAAATAATACCATACCTACGCTTAAGTGAAAAACGAAGAAGACTACCAAAAGAAGAAAAATGGAAAGTATCAAAGGATATAAAAACGAAGATAAAAAATAGCTGTGAATAGCAATTAAGGATGTGAATCGCTCGACAAGATCATCATTCCTATAATTCTCAAGGTCTATATTTAGTTTACTCTTGACATTGTTGACAATCTGCTCGATTCGTATATTTTTTTTCATTTCCACTCCACATTATTGATTGTTCCTACTCTTTTGGCTTTTCGGATGCGGCCCCGTTTTTAGATAGTTTCTGGTCTCTACCTTATGTGTTATTTAACAAGTATTCGTGTGCTTATCTTTTTGTCGAATATCAGTAAATCAATTTTACTCGTCATCTTCCTTTATATCTGAAAAGTCAATACGCCATATTTCAACTGCTTTTTCTGCTATTTTTTCTCCTCGTTGGTCGATGTGATAAAATTTGAAATCTGCGTTTGCCGCCAAATCTTTTGTTAGCACGAGATCCGATTGCCTATAAGACCCCTTTTTCTTTGTGAATGGATTATTTGATGCTTGTATATTCAATGGAGCCGCTAAAAGTGCAAGATTACCTATACGACTTACATACTTTTTGTGCTTGACAAGAGCTTTTTCTCCTAAATATGTCACCCAATCACCAAATTCATTGACTGACTTTTTAGTGTTGATTGTCTGAGGTATGATATGCTCCAAATGGACATCTTCGGCAGTACTTATCAAGGTTTCTTTAGTATTGCCTCGCATTTCGTACTCAAGTTGTTCTAGAATATACCGTGCTCTGTCCTCAACTTTTCCTTTGAATTGATATGCCGGCAATTTGTCTTGAAATTCTTCATCTTGAGGATAATAGTTCACCAATCCTTTTCGAAACGAGTATAGCATTGCTTCTTCCGTTGTTTCATCTAGACTATACATTAATTGCGAAAAAATCGTATCATTTTCATTTGTCCTTCTTTCACAAATATGCCTTCTGAGCATAAATGTTTCCAACATTTTTAAGAC
>DHLT01000052.1 GCA_002405405.1 Ignavibacteria bacterium UBA4661
GAAAACATTAGGAACAATTAATCCGATCAAAGAAATGACGGACATGGCTCACCATCATGGTGCATATGTTTTTGTTGATGGTGCACAAGCAGTACCGCATCTTGCAGTCGATGTACAAGACTTGGGCGTTGATTTTTATTGTTTCTCGGCACACAAGCTCTATGGTCCTACAGGTATCGGCGTTCTTTATGTTAAAGAAGAAATTTTAAATGCGTTACCACCCTATCAAGGCGGTGGCGCGATGATTAGCACGGTAAGTTTTACCAAAACTACCTATAACGAATTACCCTTTAAATTTGAGGCAGGTACGCCACATATTGAAGGCATTATTGGCTTGGGAGCAGCTCTCGATGTCGTTGATCGTATTGGTATTGAACGTATTGCCGACCATGAAAAAACATTGACGAAGTATGCTACCCAACGTTTGCAAACGATTGACGGCTTACGTATAGTGGGAACTTCTGCTCATAAAGCCGGTGTAATTTCTTTCAGTATCAATGATATTCATCCGCATGATATTGGTACACTACTCGACAATTACGGCATTGCGATTCGTACAGGACACCATTGTACACAACCGCTCATGGAGCGATTTGGTGTAACGGCACTCTGTCGGGCATCATTTGCATTATACACCATGCGTGAAGAAATTGAAACCTTAGTCATGGGCTTGGAGCGTGTGCAAGAGTTGATGGGATAAGGACGAGTTATACAATCTTGTAGCCATTTTTTGTCATCTTTTTTTGTTGAATGTATGCAATCACTCATGAAAAATGTCGTTATAGGATTGTGTGTCACGTTCCTCTTTTCTGCATGCCAACGTGGTGGAACAACACAATCAGGTGCGGTAGATTCTACCGAACTAACTACTCGCAAAAAGCAAATCGGTATTTTGTTGGACTCTTTTCACCTTGCTGCTGCACGTGCTGATTTCAATGGGTATTTCAAGTTCTACACAGAGAATGGTACATTTCTCGGTACTGATGCAACGGAGTATTGGACAAAGAAAGAATTTATGGTGTGGGCAAAGCCCTTCTTTGATAATAAATCGACATGGAATTTTACGGCACTTGATCGGCACATTTATATCGGAAGCGATCCAAACACTGCATGGTTCGACGAACTCTTGGATACGCAAATGAAGATTTGTCGCGGTTCGGGTGTCGTAACAAAAGTTGGTAATGAGTGGCGCGTAGAGCAGTATGTGCTATCGATGACTGTGCCGAATAGTCAGGTAGATTCACTCATTCCTATGAAAGCCAAAGAAGAAGATGTCCTCATTGCCAAACTCAAGGGGAAGAAGTAAGACTGTTACCAAAAGAAGAGTACAAACGATGTTGCAAGCACCATTTTCTTTTCGAGGTCGTATCAGAAGAACAGAATACGGCATCACAGTCATAATGTGCATTTGTATCCACAGTTTTATCAGTGGTTTGGTGAAATCACATCAAGCTACAGAGTGGATAGAATTTGCTTACTTCCCCATGTGGTGGTTCTTATTGGCGCAGGGAGCCAAAAGAGAACATGATCTAGGGTATAGCGGTTGGTGGCAACTTTTCCCTTTCAGATTTGTATGGTTAATTGTTCTGAAGGGAGATATAGGTGTCAATCCATACGGTAGTTATCCCCAAAAGGCAGAATGATGGAAGTTGGTTTCTGCATAACGCTTCCCAAAAGATTTTTTTACATAAAATAAAAAACCCTGCAAGTCGCATAGATGCGTGTTCGCAGGGTTTTTCTTTGTCGGAGTGAGAGGATTCGAACCTCCGGCCCCTACGTCCCGAACGTAGTGCTCTAGCCGGGCTGAGCTACACTCCGATAGTTGTCTGAAAAAAGAGGTCCTTTTCTCAGAAAGAGTGGCAAAGATAGTATTTTGCACATTCCTATAAAAAATTTTCTCTTCGATGATGCAGACAAGTTCTCTCTGTAAAGAAGTACAGTGCTCAATCAAAAAGCAGGATATATCGGATTATTTTATTGTGTGAAGGTTTTACGTGGCTGGCTCTTCTCGTCTTGCACAGATTGCTGTGCGTGGCACGATGATCGTTGTTCTTGGGCAGGCATTGACATTTGCTTTGAATTTTCTTACCCAACGACTCATCAATGTGTCGCTTTCGTTAGCAGACAATGGAACATTCTTCCTGATACAACGCATCACGGAACTTGCGTTGATTATTGGCGTGGAAGCCGGCTTGTATAATGTTGTTCTGCGCTTGCTCATGACGAAAGAAGAAAGCGAACGCCAAGTACTCACCCGTGCATTTTTTCAACTGCGACTTGTGTTGTGGAGTGTTGTAAGTCTGGGCATTGTTTTCACGCTGTCAGCAATCTACAGCGTCACTCCTTGGGCAACGATACTATGGTGCATCAGTTATGGATTTGGTGCACGGACTTTGATTTTACGTCCTGTGCTTGAGGCGGAATGGCGTATGCGCTCAGAGTTTTTTTTGCCGACGCTTCTTAGTGTTCTTGAAAGTATTGCTGTACTGGCATGTCTTGCTATTGATCTGTATGTTCTGCCACAGCAAGGACTGCGTACGGCTTCTTTCAGCGTAGAGCATGTTGCCGGATGGTCTATGGCAATGGCAGTTGTGGGCTTTAGTGTTGCAGTTGTCCTGAGTAAACAATGGTCGATTTTTAAGCCAAGTGTATCGTGGCATCATATCAAGATGATACTTGCGGCAGGCGCACCGATGATAATCAGTGTTATATTTCTACAAGTAGCAGATAAAGTTGATACCTTGATAGTTGAGACATTCTGGGGTAGAGATAGTATGGGTGTGTTGGGGGTAATTATCCGCGCAACAACACCGCTGAATGTCTTGTTGATTGCTATTCTTACGGGGATTTTCCCAACATTAGTCCAGATACATACACGTTCTGCGGTGCGAGCACAAGAAATTTTTTACAAACTCTTACAATGGAGTTTGTGGTGCGGTATTGGTGCAGCAACAGTGTTGTCGATTGCTTCTCCCTATCTTGGTGTCCTATTAGCAGGTGAACAGTTTGCAGGGCGAGTACATGAATTGTGGATTGCGTTTTGGGTGCTTCCATTCAGCTTTGTCATACAATTAGTGATTGGCGTACAAACTGCATTCGGGCAACAGCGATTTAATGCTCGCTTGACAATTGCTTGGGCTGTGCTGAGTGCGCTGATTGGTTATGTTTGTATCATAAGTCATGCTGTCCTTGGTGTTTTTATTGCGCGTATTATCACCTATTGCATGTTATGTCTTGGGGGATGTTGGTTTATTCATCGAGCATATCTTCGCGAGCATGGTGATCATTCTGCGACGAATAGTATGGTGATGTTGATTGTACGTTGGATAGTTTTGTACGGCAGTTGTATGATGGTCTCGTGGTATTGCTTGAAGTGGTTCGATATTGTACAAGGTATTATCTACACCAGTATATGGTTTGTTGCTGCAACTGCAATGCTTCGCCTTATGTCCCCTGCGACTCTGCGAGAAATGCGTACACTGGTACAATCGCCAACATAAATGCCAACATCGGTATATGAGGGCATCGGCTCCTGCAAAGTTTTTAAAAATCTAACGCACTCTTTCTTCTTGTCATGATACAACCCTCCATTGCCCCTGTCTTGCATACGATGTTTCGTCCGTTGATGGCGGATCGAGGATGGGTATGGTATAGTATGGCAATTATTATGTTTATCGGAGCGATCATTGCTACGGAACAATATGTACTCGGTGCGGTCATCGGTGCAGTTGTAGGTGTACTGCCCCTCGTGGTGATGGTACTTGTTCGTTATCCTCGGGTATGGCTTAATTGTGTGGCACTGAGTACATTTTATTGGTTCAATGATAAAAGTGATGATGTTACAGCATTGGAGGTGCTTCTTGTGGGGTTCTATCTTGGTACTCTACTGCTGTGGTTTGCAATGCAGTTTCTCATTACACGCAAGAAGCTATTGCGCAATTCAGCAGACAAAGCGATAGCACTCTTTTGCTCTCTTCTGCCATTTAATTTGTGTATTGCTTTATTCAATGATATTTCATTGGTGGAGTGGCTTCGTGCATCATTACTCATCATGTTTGTCTTGTATTACTTTCCGTTGCGCGAGTATTTAGAAAGCGATCGTCATATCATCATATTTGTTCTGTGCTTGTGTATATCATTTCTTATCATGGGGGCAATAACCGTACAGAACTATGTCAAAGCAGCATCCAACGCAGTCTATGCCTTTCAAATTGTTTCTTCACGCATTCGTAATAATGAGATCGTTGCAGTGTGTGCATCGGTATGTTCTGCTATGGCATTTGTTGTCTTGCGCAAACCATTGCATCGGATAGTCGCATTGTCACTCACGGCGTTTTTTATTGGTGTATTGATTGGCTCGTTTTCGCGGGGATTTTGGTTAGGTTTCTTGGTGGGAATGCTGTTGTTGGTATTTCACTTTCGTCCTGAAGAAAAACGATTTCTCGTCATATCCTTTGGTATTTCCTTTATTGTCATGACTGTCGTTCTCTTTACCATGTTTGGTCGTGCGGGCGAACTTGCTTTGCGTGTGTTGGGAACGCGCTTTACATCGTCTACAATTGGCAAGCGGGATCTCTCGGTACAATCTCGATTGAATGAATCAACAGTTGTCGTCCAGCAAATCCTTGAGCATCCGCTGACCGGCACGGGAGCAGGGAGCCGATATAATTTCTTCGAGCCATTTGTGCGCCATACATACAATGTTACTTTTATCCACAATGGTTACCTTTTCATGCTGCATAAGTATGGCTTCCCGATGACCATATTGTGGTATTATGCCATGTTCTGGTATTTATGGAAAGGGTGGCGGCGATTACCTCAACTTCGAGCACCTTTATATCGTTTTGTCGGGTTTGGCGGATTTGCCACATTTTGTGCCGCAATGATTGTCAATAACACCAGCTCGCAATTTGAATCGCGCGATGGCACTTTCATTGCGTCCTTTATGATTGCTTTTATCAGCATAGCGCTCTATCGTGAGCAAAATATTGATCTGCACGATGGGCAGTTTCACCATGAAACTACTTCTCTTCAATCTTTGCCGCAAGCGGACCCCGCAACCCCTTAAATCCTGTGAGTTCAACATCAACAGTTCCAATGAGAATACCTGTCGCAACTTTCACGGGAATTTTTCTGTCATCATCACTCAGCCAAATTAAAAGTCGTCCTTTGTGATGAAAAAGACCACCCTCTTGTACGAGTGGTTCAATCACCACACAGTTAAATTTGCCGGCGGAAACTTCGATGGTTTCTCGTCCTAAAATTTTCACGGCAAGCGGATATGTTTCCTTTTCATAAAAATTCTTGAGCGATA
>DHLT01000155.1:0-2587 GCA_002405405.1 Ignavibacteria bacterium UBA4661
CTCATCGACTGGAAAATAGCTCTTCTCTATATAGCCGTTCCCCATCAATTTGCACTGTTTTCAATCTTAATTTTTAACTATGTGCAACATGTTCATGCCGACGAAGAGTCTGAGTATAATCATTCTCGAAATTTTGTTGGACCAATGCTTAATACTCTTCTCTTTAATAATGGCTTCCATACAATTCATCATTTGCGGGCAAGTATTCATTGGAGCCAAACACCGGAAGGTCATGAAAAAATCAAGCACTTGATTGAGCCCCATTTGATGGAAAAGAGCTTTTGGGGATATATTTTCCGTGCATATGTACTCTCGCTGTTCATGCCCAGCAAAGGTACAGATTCCATGCGCCTTGCGCGACTACAAGCAAATCAATTGGTGAAATCATAAGAGCGCGTTTACTCTCAACGTCAAAAGCCCATCAAGTTCGATGGGCTTTTGTGTTTTTGCAGCACATTCTATTAGAATGATTACATCTGTCGCTTTAATAGGTTCAGGAAACGGCTTGTAATAACAAGAACAACGTAATTGCTCGCATAATCTCTCTAAGTGGTGTTTTCACCCATCGTCATCGAATAATACTCATCATACGTGTTGAGCGTTCGCCGGTATCGGTACGAATATCCACCACATATAAGCCCGACGGTAAGACATGGGTATCAATTGTGATTTGATGTTCACCGGCAGAGAATGAAACATTATCCAAGACACGTTCGGTAAGAATACCATCCATTGAGATGAGCGTAATACTGATTTTTCCTGCTCGCTCTACTCCTACGCGCAACGTAGTCGCATCTTGTGCGGGATTAGGATAATTTTGCTCCGTATAAAATCGCTTCGGAGCTGTTGTCGAAATTGTTGAAAGCGATACCGAGCAGCGAGAGAGTATTGTTCTCTCCAGTGCCGCAGACTGCATTTCGAGCACAAATCGTTCGCTCACACAATACGCACCAATGACAAGAGTATCACGAAAAACACCAAGATTTACGTGAGCACTGCACACACGCAAAGTCCGTTCGGAATTCGGTGGTATTTCCAAGAATCGTTCGGTAGGAGGTATGGAAATTTCCACATTACGTCGAAGCTCCATCGCATCGAAACGAAAAGAACGTACACCATAATTTCGGATAATGAGATTACGACACTGTATGTCGCCTACCTTGACGGTACCCAAGGTTGCTACATTGGCTGGCAACTCTGTGAATTGCACTGTATAACCTGAAATAGTATCTCTCTGTCTACGTTCCTGCCCCAGTGAATCTCGTGCAATAATCTCATAGATCGCATCACGACGAACATCATTCACCGTAACTGTGAACTGTTGAACATTCAGCGTTGAAGAGGTAAGTGCACGAATTGTTGTATTCGTAATATTATTGATTTGTACCGAAGCTAGACCCGATGAGAACCGCGATGTATCGGCAAGAGTCAATTGTGTTGTCCGTGATGTACAGTCAAAACCACTAGCTTGCAAACTTGGCGGAGCATTATCTCGCCCTAGTGCTAACGATAAGATCATCATTGGTCGCTCAAAGCATCCATTGTTCACAAAGAGAGTATCGTTGAATACTCCCGTTGTATCATTAGAGAAGAAACAAACTGTAACGATGCGTCGCTCGCCCGCGCGCAAAACAATGGGTGCTACATCAGCAATACGAAGACCCGGTGTTCGACCTGAAAGCCGTAATGACGTAATTGTTTGTGTAGTGCGTCCATAATTTACGAGAGGCACTGCATAACATCGCTGTACACCACTGATAGCAATACTCGACCGCGTAAGCGTTGTACGCAGATTTTGAGGAACAGGATCTGTCTGTATCGTAAATCCCGGAATGATAATTGGATAAGATATTGCGTTCTTTGCAGAATCACGTATCTGCAAAATAAACTCACCATCGCGAAGTGTATCGAGCAATTGCGCTGAAAATCCTACCCGTTTTGCATAGCGTGCGTACGGATCAATCGCCACACGAACATTAGCAGTACTAGTCGCTTCAAAGACATCAATGCCGGTATCAAGTTCTAAGGTATCTGTCATAGTACCACTCACACCAAAGCACGTTGCTGTCGATGCCAAACGGGGTGCAAAGCGATCAGGCGAGATAATCAGGAGTTTACCGCCACCGATGTATCCATATGAATTGGCTTCGCCATAGCCATAAACATATAATCCAACCGATGTATCTGCTTTGACCGTATGAATACCTTGATTAACTCGGGCATTGATAAAAGAATACGGTGTATTCGGAATGCGCGTCCAAGTGTTTGCAGCAAGCGTTGCACCATCTAATTGTACAGCACCGATATTTGCGGTTGGAGCAACCAAAGTTGCATAATGCTGATTAAAAGCGGGACCAATTACATTCGTATTATTGCCCGGCTGTTGTCCCTGTATACAGATAAAACGATAGGAATCACTATACTGTTCGGCTGGAGGAATCACCATCATAAACGGATCGCCGGTCGGATTGCCCGTGGTGGTATTACCACTTCCGGTCTTTTTAAACTGTGCAACGAGCACTTGGTTGTTTGCTTCGATCAAGCCGGGAGCAACTAACGATCCCTCGAAAAATTGACCTGCATTAAG
>DHLT01000155.1:2709-4811 GCA_002405405.1 Ignavibacteria bacterium UBA4661
TCCCTCGAAAAATTGCCCTGCATTAAGCCGTGCAATAATCGCCCCATTGAGCCGAACAACTGTATTGTCAAACCCTGCCATGACGCGATAGAGATCTGTACCAGCTTGTGATTCACCAAGTGCCGATGCATAAGGTGTAATAAAAATATTTCTACCCCAAGTATCAATCGGTGGCATACTTTCCAACAAACAGTCACGGGAACTGAGTGTAGGCTTGAATTGTAATGGGAGAGTTGTACGCTGATGTCCCGAAATAACTGCAATCGGCTTATTGGCTGTAACCCGAGAACCTGTCAAATCAACGTCACCGAACGCCATATCTGCTTGCACTAAATATGCTTCACCCTGATTCAGCACGACCGTAAATGATGTCGCACCCGAACCGAAGACTCGCCCTGCCGTAGCAATTTGTACTTGCGTCTGTGGCTGTGTTGCAACAACCACAAATTGCGAAGGAGTATTACTCCCGGGATTATTGACCGTAAATGTTCCCTGTGCATCACTAGGGTATGCCATGACAAAATATTCTGTACCAAGCGCATCGGTGGGCAAAAGAAGCATGGCATCGGTCGTTCGATTTGCCAAATTCATCGCATAGACCGTTACTTCTTTTTCAGAACGTAAGCGCAGACTTTGGCGCACTGCTTGCAGTGTTTGCGGTGTTGTATTACGATTGCCACCGGCATTGAATCCTTGCAATTCAACACTTGCCCATCCCAACGATATAGTCACGACTTGCGCAGGATCGGTAATGCGAAATGGTATGGAATCTGTTCTTCCGGTAAGATTGATATACAAAACACCACTGGTTGCTTCGTCCCCTGTGATTGCAACATACAATGAGTCAGTTGCACCAATACCATTGTGGAAATTCGGTGGGAATGCGAACCAAAAATCCGTTCCGCGTGAATCGCGCAATTGTCCATACACGCTCTCAGTGTACAACAAAGCAAGCACGACAAAAACAATCCGAAAGAATACAGTGGGAATAATTCTATACATCGAGATTTATCACAAAAAATAAAGACAGTAGTTGTAATTCACATACACGGGCAGTTGAATTTATCGAATCACGATGACTTGACGAACAGCATTCTGTGTATCGGTGACCAAGTGTGCAAAATAGACACCGGGAGCAAGTCGTGATACATCTAAACTCAACGAAAATTCACCTGATGGATAGTAAACATCATTGAGAAATGTTTCAACTAAATCGCCTGCCCCATCATACATTGCTAGACGTACGCGTCCTGCTTGATCAAGGGCGAATTTAAATTCGGTGATATCGCGTGCAGGATTGGGTGCATTTTGTTCCATAAAGAATCGCAATGGTGCCGTAGCCGACACGATCCGAATTTCTGCATTGCATCGTGTACCTTGAATCCTTTCGATACCTTGTGCGATACCAACAACAGCTATCGAGCGTGTTTGACATGGACCATTTGCGACCAAAGTGTCACGGAAAGTTCCTACTTGCAATGGTGCATAGCACACACGAAAAGTACGTGTTTGTCCTGCAGGAATAACACCACCAAGATCGGTCGGAGGAATAGAAAAGAGAATGTTTCTTAACAATCGAATACTTCGTGCATCGTACGGCTTCAAGCCATAATTAGTGATGCGCACATCACGACAGAACAGACCCGATATGCCGATCGTGCCCATATCAATGACATCATTAACAATCCCCTCAAAGCGTAAGGTAAAACCTTGAATTGTATCACGGTAGGTCGCAGTATTCCCTGCTGAATCGGCAACAGTGAGCGACCAAATTGCATCTTGCAACGGATCACGAATGCTGATAATCGCACTCCAATTGGCATTTGTACTTGGCACAATTCGAATGCCGCAATTTACCGAGTCAATTACACGTACCGATCGTACACCCGAAGCAAAACGTGCTGTTTCACCGATAGCAACAGTGACAGTATTCGACGAACATCCAATTTGATTCGATACAACAGTCGGCGCTCCACGATCTACGCCAATTGTTGCAGACAATTCCAACACATGACGCACGAAACAATCATTTTGGATAATTAGTGTATAAGTAAGGGTTCGGGTTCTGTCATTCGTCCGTAAGCAAACATTGACGACGCTTT
>DHLT01000077.1:0-4002 GCA_002405405.1 Ignavibacteria bacterium UBA4661
AAAGATTGATTTTACCGTCATTGTCTCCATCAACTGCACTACGAAGATAACTTGAAGGTAAAAATTGCGAAAAGCCAAAAGCACCTGCCCATGAACCCCGCAAATCCATAACCGGTAAAGGCGACACCTTCATCATGCGTTGAAGTGCTAATAATTCATTCACTGCCCAATTTGCTTTAGTTCGCTGACGTGATTCAATTTTTGCATCCAACTCCGATAGCTCTTGGATATTGACATCATACTCTTGACGCAGTCTTTGCTTATTCATGGTAATGAATTCGGGTTGATCCGCCATAGCGACACTCAAATACACACTCGGTACATGGTGCTTGCCGGTATTGTCGCCAAATTTAGTTTCCACCCACAAGATTGCCATTATCGCATAGCGTGACACACGATACTTACGTTCTGCATCAAGCAAAGCAGTACGATTCTCCGATAAAAACTTTTTACCGCGATTAATTACTTCGCTTGGCTCCGTGTACGCATAACTCGCTTTTTTAGGTTGTCCGATAACATTGACTTTCACTAAGTTTTCGTGAAAAGCTGTGCGAGCATCATTCATCATCATATTGACAAACCCCGAATCGGCACCTTTATCGTATAAGCGTTTAATAACGGGCGAAAACAATTCATAGTTTGTGCGCTGACGTATCGGAGCTAAGGTTGTCGGAGCTTCATCACCGGCGGTATGCAATGCTGAAGATTGACCGATTGCTTGCGATGACTGAGTACTTGTGTTGGTTAAACTCTTCCCCGAACGTGTACGTTGGGCAATTTGCGTTGCATTCATGTTTTGTTGCTGCGCTGTTTGCGAGGAAGAACATGCCCCCAATACCCCAAGAGCAGTTATGGTATACAGTATTGTCACGATACGCGCGCAAGAACTTTTACAGGATACTATTATATGCCATGAGGTTGTATGTGTTGTTTTCATATCTCTAATCTCCCTAATCCAGCAACAGAGTCAACTTCTACGAAAATGTTTTTTGAAAATCACAGCAAAATTACGCAGGAGAAAGGTTCCGTACTAACTGCTCAATAGTCTCCGGGTATAAACGCCGCTCTATTGCTTGTACAGATTGCGCAATATCTTGCACTGACATTTCTGCACTGATAGATATGCTTTCTTGTGCAATAATTGCGCCAGTATCATACTCATCAGCAACATAATGAACAGTTGTCCCTGTTTTCTCTTCGCCTGCATGCTTTACTGCCGTATGAACATGTACACCATACATGCCCTCACCACCAAATCGAGGAAGCAATGCGGGGTGAACATTTACCATGCGTTGAGCAAATTGGCGGATAATTTCCTGAGGTACTTTTTTCATGTACCCTGCTAAGGCAATAAACATAATTTCATGCTGTTGAAGAGCTGACAACAGTGCATTGTTGTAGTCTTGCGCATGTGGATATAACAATCCACTGATATGTATTTTGGGCAAAAAAAACATGTCTGCAAACATCATTGCGCCACAGTGAGAATTATTGCTCACCACCAAGCCAACCCGAAATGACGAAGAAATTTCGAGTGATTTGTAGATAATGGCTTCTAATGTCGTACCGGCACCCGAAGCAAATACAGCAATTGGCACACGTTTATCTTGATGTTGCGAGGCTCGTTTTGAGAACATAGTATAATATGCCAGAAGTTAGATCGTTCGTAAAATTCGTACCCGCCTACGTCTGCGTTTCCTCATATTGCGAAGAGAATCCATGCGTGGTAGGGACGCTACCCGCAGTATCACCGGAGGTCGGTCGCTAACGGTTGTACTTTGAACTTCTACAATCGCCATCGCAGAAGCAATCATAAGAGCAAGAAAAAATTGTTTGTAGACAAGCATTGTAATGTACTTATCGAAAAAGAGTCAGCAGAAAAATTTATCGCACTAAAATTCATCGCGATTTTGCGCCATCATAACACGTACCGGTGGTAAATGCCGAATAATGATGTGCATCATGCTCAAAAACACACCAACCCGAAACTGTGTAATTGCTTCAATTGGTAAACGCATAAACATGGTTAAAAACATCTCCGGTGCACTAAAAATGAGCAGAATTGTTCCAATAGCTCCACTCACATTTCCTACCACCGAATGGCGATAAATCACAAAATACCCTGTTAACCATACTGCAATGAATGTTCCGATAGGAACAGGATTGATCACGAAAAATGCTCCTAACACAACCGGTACTCCACGCCCTCCCATAAATTCACGACCATGTTCCGACCGTACCATCATAAAAGGATTAGCAGCATGCAGAAACTGCGCAAATACCGTAGCTACTAGCGCACCGGAAAATGTTTGTGTCAGCTGAAATCCTAGCCATGCTGCGCTCATACCCTTGAGTGCATCACACAGACATAAAACGAGTGCCGGGGTCAATCCCGCAATGGAGTATATCTCTCCGACTCCATTGTAGCGAGCAGAATTCTCTGCATCGTCTTCAGATCTACCAATAGCACGCACATTGGCAATGTTAAAGAGTTTTGCAATAATCAGCACTGTAGGAATACTACCGACAATCGCACCAATAATCCCTGCTAATACCATGTATCCTTGCATTATGCTCCCGAAAGAATAAAAAAACTTATAATGAATGCAATTTACTGAGGTTCGAGCAACTTTAGTCGGATGAATTCATCAATACACTCTTACAATGCATTAAGATATTGTTTCTCACTTGCAGAAAAATAATTCTACCGTTGTGTTATTCAGTGGCATGGCTTAAGTTATCATGTGTGTTTTCCAACATCAATGAATATTCTTAACAAGAAAAGCTCCTCATTGAATTACATTCTTTATCTCCTACACTTCTATTTTCTTATAACATTATGTTTGATTTTTTAAACTCTCTGTCGATACGCAAGCGTTTTGTGTATGGATTTGGCATTGTTAATATTTTTGTCCTAGCGATGGGTATCCTAGGTATAGTGCAATTACGGCGCATCAATACGATGAATAGCGATATTCTTCATAAATATAACCAAGCAGCAACACTACCAAATGATGCTGAATCAGAATACCTGCGTATTCGCTCATATTCTTTGGCATTATTAGTGAGTTCTGATCCGTCGTTCATTCAAAACAGGACAGATAAAATGAACGAAGAATTGACTAAGCTCGGCACAATCATAGCTACCTATGATTCTCTCAGTAGTTCCCTCGATACAACAGCCATAGTACTATCAAAAGACTTTTTCACAAATGTTGAAAAATTTAAGCAAGCTCATATTCGTGCTTTTGAAATGATCAAAAGCGGCGACTCACTTGGGGCGCGAGAATTATTGCTTTCTCCGACAACTGCAAAAATATTTGATGAAACAGGGTCAAGTTTAGCTGCTCTAATTAAGCATAACAAAGAGACTATGCAAAAAGCCACGCAAACTGTTGAAGCAACGAGCAATACAACCCAAATTATTCTGCTCTGTGCTATGCTTGCAATGAATGTTCTTGGTTTTGTTGCGGCAAATGCCATATCGAACAGTGTTGTTCCACCGATAACATCCTTACTACGAGCAACGCAAAAAGTTATTGCCGGAGATTTATCCGTACAAGTATCTGTCAAAGGTCAAGATGAGATTGGCAATCTACGTCAGAATTTCAACTCAATGGTTGAATCTATCCGCCTTGGCAAAGAACATGCAGAGCACCAACAAGAAGTATTTCGAGAAAAAACACAACAAGATCTAGCCAAAGCTGAAGCGGAAGCAAAATATTTAGAGGCAAGTGTCATGAAAATTCGTCAGGGCTTGCACAGCTTAGCTCAGGGTGATTTCTCCAAGCACTTAGATCATGACAGAGATGATATGATCATGCAATTGTGTCATAGCTACAATAATACAACGGAAAATATCAGCCGCTTAATCAATCAGGTTCTTGACTCTGTTAATACAACTGCCGACATTGCCAATCAGATCAGTTCATCCTCAACGGAAATGGCAGCTACATCCCATGAGCAGTCTTTACAAGTGTCGGAAATTGCTGATTCAATTGA
>DHLT01000077.1:4125-4779 GCA_002405405.1 Ignavibacteria bacterium UBA4661
ATATGGCATCGACAATTGAAAGTAATTCAAAAACTGCAACACGGACAGCACAGTCCGCCACTGAAACATCAAATGCTGCGAAATCCGGTGAAACAGCAATTAACAAGATGTTGGCACAATTGCAGGATGTTGAACAATCATCGCAACGTACTACCGAAAAGGTCATTGATTTAGGAGCATCAAGTGCTAAAATCGGTGAAATTGTTTCTGTTATCTATGAAATTGCCGATCAAACTAATCTTCTTGCACTGAATGCGGCAATTGAAGCGGCTCGCGCAGGCGAGGCAGGTCGTGGATTCGCCGTAGTTGCCGATGAAGTACGTAAGCTGGCAGAACGTACCGGCAAAGCAACAAAAGAAATTGAAAAAATGATTGCTAGAATTCAAGGCGAAACAGACGAAGTGGTTATGCTCATGGAAGACGGCAATAGTAAAATTAAGCAAGGTGTTCAACTCTCTGAGAATACGGGTGTTGCTCTTAAAAGTATTATTCATAGTATTCTTGAAGTACAAGGTATGGTACAGCAAATTGCTGTTGCAAGCGAGCAACAATCAACAGGCGCACGCCAAATTACGTCCGGTGCTTCAAACCTTTCAAGTGCATCGCAAGAAATGTCTGCAACGGTTTCTGGCATTGCGCAGACATCTGAACTAC
>DHLT01000077.1:4910-8009 GCA_002405405.1 Ignavibacteria bacterium UBA4661
CTGAACTACTCTCCGAGCAAACAGAAAATCTTCGTTTGATTGTATCGCAATTTATCGTCGCAGAAGCACAGCAAGAAAAACCACGACAAATACAATCAGCGTATTCACATGCACATACAAAACCAATGCGTCGTTTACGTTAAAGTTTTTTTGCATCATTTTACGCCAATCAGGGGCATTCTCATACAAGGGAATGCCCTTTTTTATATCATCTACTTACTTTAAAAGACGAAGCGCATCGGAATGACCGATGCGCTTTGCCTGCCGTGTTTGCTGTTACACATTTGATAGGTGCAATTGTCGCGCTGTGCTATGTGCGGCTATCAAAGCTCCCCTAACAACAAAATATTCTATACATGTTCTATCTTACCATAGACTACTTTTATGCACTCATACTATGCTTCCGTTAATCGTGAAGCAAATATAAAACAGTACGGAAGAAAAACATGAGAATGAAGGGGTAACTATTTCTATTGATAGAGATAAGTCCTTTTTAATAAGAACTTACAAAGATATATTCGCAATATTACGATTAGAGAGCTGCCATAAACCATTTATAGCATCATGGATTGTTGCTTCATAGTACTATCGTATTTCACTGCTCGTTGAATTTCCTCTAATTTCGTGTGAAGATTCTGGTAAGACATCGTAATCTCTTGTAAACGTAGGGCAAGGATACGGGCAATTTTCATGGAGATATCAGGATGTTTTGCAAAAAGGTGGTCAATTTCAAACGGTATTTCCATGACTGTTGATTCTCGTAATGCTATTACGTCCGCGGTACGTGGTGTATTCAACAGAACACTCATTTCACCAAAAATTGATCCAGACTTTGAGATCTTGGCAACCAAAAGTCCCTGTTTGTATACGCCAACAATCCCCGCCTCCAAGACATAAATCATCTTACTTCCGCTTGTACCATCACGAATAATCTGCTCATTTTCGTCAAATTTATACAAGTATCCTCCCATGTGTACCGGCATGGCTCCTCCTATGATTACTGTGTTTTCGTTGTTCTATTATTAATCTTTTCCATCATTTTAATTCTACGACTGTTACCCCTGCTCCACCTTCTGTCAGTAGACCCTCTCGAAACTCCCGTACTGCGGGATGTTGCTGTAAATGTCGATGTAAAGCTGTTCGTAATGCTCCAGTACCTTTGCCGTGCACGATAGTAATCGTGTGGAGATTTGCTGTGAGTGCACCACCAATTGTCTGTTCAAGTGTTTTTATAGCTTCGTCAGGGTAATGGCCACGAACATCAATTCGCGAAGATACATCAAATCGTACTTCTACACCCATTTGCTTTACTTTTTTACTTGGCTTCGATCGCTGAAGCTTGTCAAGTGTCGTGCGTAGCTTGATAGAATCGAATTCCACGACAGCCGCTCCTCCTTCCTCATCGATCATCATGATCGTCCCGACCGTTTGAAATCCTTCCATTGTGACTGAATCACCCGGTTTGAATTCAATTCCCGTTTCTGCATCCGTCTTTTGTGGTCGATCAGCTTGGAGTATTGCTTTTTCGGCTTGCTCTTGTGCTATTTCCTTTTTTTGACGAAACTCTTTTACAACTTCGGCAGTCGGTTTTTTTTTCTTCCCGAATTTCGCGAATAGTTTGCTCTACTACTTTATTAGCTTCGGCAAGAATACTTGCAGCATCCTGTTTTTCCGCCTTGATAAGCGCATTATACTTGTCGCGGAACTCGCTAAATTTCTTTTCATACTCTACTTTCTTTTGCTCAGCTTTTCGCTTCATCTCTTCCGCTTCTCGTACAACACGCTCAGCATCTGTACGATACTTTTGGATTGCTTGAATACTTTCCTCAAGCGTACTATGTGCTGAACCAAGATACTGTTTTGCACGATCAATAATCGTTGTTGGAAACCCAATCGAATGAACAAGATTAAATGCATAACTGTTGCCCGGTACACCTGCAAGAAACTTGTAGGTCGGCTCCATTTTATCGGTATTAAATGCCATACTTGCATTACTGATATCCGAACGCGATAGCGCATAACTCTTGAGAGACGATTGGTGCGTTGTTACGATAAACATGGCGCCACGTCGCAGTAAACTCTCGACGATTCCAACAGCCAATGCTGCACCTTCTTGTGGGTCGGTACCTGCGGCAATTTCATCAATAAAGCATAATGCTGATTGTGAACAATGCGCAAGAATTTCCCGAACACGAATCATTTGAGAGCTAAATGTACTGACATCGTCTTCAATAGACTGCCGATCGCCAATAGCAGAAAAAATTGTTCTAAAATTTGTTCGACAATACCCCAGCGGAAAAAATCCTGCCAGCGCCATAGCAATAGATAGTCCAACGCATTTCAGAGCTACTGTTTTGCCACCTGCATTTGGTCCGGAGATCAAATGTCCTTGTACACCTTGACCAAATATCACAGACAAAGGTACGACAGAATTTACCCCTTTAGCATGAACAAGTAAAGGATGCCGAACATTTCGAAGCTCAATTTCTGCATGATCAGTAATATCGGGTTTTACACCATCGTATTTGTTGGCATAACGAGCTTTTGCGTAAACTGCATCCAAATGTGTCAAGATATCTACAGAACGTAAATATTCTCAATCATCTTCTGCAAGTTCTGCCGTTAGGACTAACAAAATGCGCTCTATTTCTCGTTGTTCTTCATTATGCAGCAGCGACAATTCGTTATTCATCTCAAATGTTTCCGCCGGTTCCACAAAGACAGTCTGACCGGTTTGCGACACTCCATGAATAATACCCGGTATATTACGCTTGTACTCAACTTTCATCGGAAGAACAAATCGCCCTTCACGCTGCGTAATAAACTCCTCACGAGCGGTATCATCTTCGGTTACGCGCTTCAAGAGTTTTTGCAACCGCTGTCGCAAACGATTCGTCATATCCGTAATTTCACGGCGAATGCGAGCCAGTTCACGACTTGCGGTATCGCGAATTACCCCCTGATCATCCATGGTTTCAGCAATATGCTTTTCCAATAAACGGTTTTCATGGAGAGGCTCTGCCATCACTGACAGGGTTGGCATAAACTGTTGCTGACTTGCAAAAAAGTGTTTTGACAAACGTGTAGCACGCATGAGGT
>DHLT01000244.1:0-2576 GCA_002405405.1 Ignavibacteria bacterium UBA4661
AAGAATTGGGAACATCATTAGAAGTACGCATCGGTATTCTTACGGGGGAAGTGGTAGCGGGAGTCATCGGGAAGAAGAAGTTCGCGTATGATTTATGGGGCGATACGGTGAACACGGCGAGTAGAATGGAGTCGCATGGGGAGGCGGGGAGAATTCAAGTGAGCGAAGTGGTGTATGAAGTATTGCGCGAGAAGTATGTATTTGAGAATCGGGGCGAGATAGAAGTAAAAGGCAAAGGACGCATGAACACATGGTTTGTGGTGGGGAGGAAAGAATGAGAGTATGGGGAAAAACCCGAAAATGTGATTGTCTTTATGATGATGTCATTGCGAGCAGAGCGCGCTGTACTGAGGCCTGAGCTGAGCATGACGAAGCGTTGTCGAAGTAAAGCAATCCGCAGAGATTGGTTTGTACAGTTTGTCACGCTTCGTTCAGCGACGATAGTCTGGTCATTTTTACTCGCTTTTGACAGACTTTTAAAACAGTCTCTTGGAGAATTTACTCTTGTACAATTAACTTGCGTGTCATTACCACATTGTGTTGTGTGTTGGATATTTGAAGAACATAGATGCCTGCGGGTAGAAGTTCTGTGCTGATCGTATTGTTTTTCGCATCTAATTGTCCTGTCGCAAAGATGCACCCCAAGAGATTGAATAGTGAGAAGGAATATCGAGTGTTGCGAGGCACATCAATTGAAACGAAGTCTCTTTTGGAAGCAGGGTTGGGATATAATTCCGGAAATACATCGAGAGCTTCATTCTTTGCCGAAAGTGGTCTGCATCCATTCCATGTCGTTGTGAAATGACTATTCATATATTCGATGATTGCTCTGGTAAAGGCGATTGCGAATGCAGTTCGATTTGCCGGTATATCACGGAGATTAGTAAAATTCAGTTCCATCTGAAAACCATTGATTTGAATGCCGGATGTATAAGAAGTGTGATTTGCTGTAATATATCCGCCACTGAAATAATTACTTGCAGTGCCCGGAAATGGAATGCGTTGGCTCGGCACAGCCGGATAATTATTGTTGGCTAAGAGTGTTCCAAATGCTTTCGGACCACGCAAGAGTTGTGCATGTGTAGAGTTGCTCGCATTGCTAAGAGCAAGATTTTTGATGGAACTATATCCCAGATATTTAGGCGTATTAAGAATACTATCTGATAGTTCGAGCTCATCATCGTAAAGCAGGTACCCCAATTCAACACGTTGAATGGGATTACCATGTCCGTGCAAATCCACAAAAAGCGTTTGATTGTTATACTGCTGTTGAGCAGTATTACGCGCGGTAGTAATGAAATTATGGAATTCGTTCCATGCCGTGATAGCTTGGGCATTACCGCATGCACCATCAGCAAGATTACGATTGGGGTCAAGTTTTGTGCGACGCAAATGTGAAATAATAAGATGAGGATAACAGCCCGTGATGGTAAAAAGACGATTACGTATTTCTAATGCCGTCTCAATCGTAAAAGCATCAGTAACGGTTACAGCATTATTGCATGTTCTTGTCGGTATTGATGCCGGCTCAAGATTACCTCCATGCGGTACTGAAATAATGAATGGCAATGTTCCAACCTGGTATTCAATATAGTTGTTTGTACCAAATACAGATTGTTGTGCAGAGGCAATAGTTGTAAGCCATAGTATGCAAATGGCAAGGGTGATAATGTAGTATGATAGAATTTTTTGCATAAACAGTGCCTATGATTCTGAGAGACGTTGTGAAAGCACTTGAAATGTATGTCTTAAGTTCTTTTTATCGCTTCGACTGGCTCAGCGAAACCGGTTAATACTGGTTTTGCCTCTATCATAAGTCGTATGCCGAACTTGCCAAATCATTACTTGAGCATGCCTGTACGACAGCTTACCATCAGTCTTTGTGCAGAGACGCTCTGCAGAGCATCTCTATCGGTGTGTACGTCTTGCATACGAACACTATCACACCATACTCATCACAACGGCACATAAACTCATTGCCGCTGTTTCGGCACGCAAACGCCGTCCGCCGATATTCCATTCCAAGAGAGTACATGGTGTTGTACGCAAGATTCGTAATTCTTCTTCATGCAAACCGCCTTCCGCTCCAACAACGCAAATAATCGGTCGCATTGGATCAATACGAAGCATATCTACTGAATGAATGGGTGCTGTACCCTCGGCACTTCCGAGAATAATTAAGGCATTCTGCGGCACGGTTGCAAGCCATTCAACAAATGTGTGAGGGGCATGAATATGTGGTAGTCGAGCGCGTTTGCATTGGAGCATAGCAGATAATGCCTTGGCATGAAGTCGTTCGCTGTTGAGTGCCCTCCGTGGACTGTGGTGTGTCGCCAGCGGGATGCAAGTAGTCATGCCTAACTCAGTGCATTTTTCAATCGCAAATTCCATACGGTCACGATTTTCCATGATGCCAAGTGCCACAGTAAGCGAGCGGCTTGATTCACCATATTCCGGTAAGTACGATGTAATATGACACTGTGCTCCTTGTTTTTTATCAAAGGAATATGTTGCAGTGGCACACAACCCGGTACCATTAGAGAGAAGAATTTCTTCCCCTTCGCGTAGGCGAAGCG
>DHLT01000244.1:2716-4660 GCA_002405405.1 Ignavibacteria bacterium UBA4661
AGCGCACGAGCATGACGTTCTGCTTCATCTGTCAAACGAAGTGATGATGTTGTATGATGAAGAGTAGGCGTATTAAGGCAATCCATCAAAGTAGAGAAGAAAGTTATGGGGCAGGACGTTGTTGTAATTGTTCATGTGTACGCAACACAGCTTGTTCCGATAATTGTGCAGTACTATCGGCAACATACTGCTGGGTTGTTGAATCGAATCGAGCACGAAGAAAATCAATACGTACAATGCCGAATGTCTCGTTGATATGGTAATCGACGATGATGCCCGTCTTGTCGAGTTCGCGTACTATACGCGCAGAAAGTGATCCGTAGTAGGTGTCGAGTTGTGCCGTATGTGCCGAAAGATAAAAGATATTGACTGTATCGCCTGTGCACGCTCGCAGTATGGTCGTCGTGTCTCGAGCAGGACGCGCATAAAATAATGCCTCCGCGGTTGCTTGATCAATAGACGAAGAATTACATACTAATACTTTGCTGAGTCCGTTGGGTAGTACGCGAATGAGTTCATTACGAACGCTCCGTGCTCCATTGACGGTTGTCGTGGTCAGAAGAAAAGAACGTTGCAGTTCGACTGTCATCGTGCTATCAAGTACATCGCCTTGTATGGTGCGTAAGATGAATGTATTTCTGTGGGGGGCTGTGTACCATAATGCATCTTGTCGTGAACGATGTGTACAGGAACTAATGCCAAGGAAGATCAGTGCAGTTATACAATCAAGAAAGAGGCGATAATAATTTCGCCAATTTCGTTGTAAGCGAAATTTCGCTTGTTGCTCAAAAAAATGCTGTGTATGTTTCATATCACCAGGATAACTCTATTGTATTTATTTCTGAACATCAATGGCTACGCAACAGATAACAGGCGAGCAATTACGCCGACTCTTTGGATTAAAGCTTAAGCAAATTCGCCGTGAACGCAAGTTATCACTCAAAGAAGTTGCCGAGAAAACAGATTTATCAATTTCTTACTAAAGCGAAATCGAGAAAGGAAAAAAATATCCGAAGCCGGAGAAAATTTTCGAGCTTGCTCGCGCTCTTGAAGTGCCATTTGATGAGCTTGTTTCCTCGAAAGTTGATGAAACACTTGACCCACTGACCTCTATTTTTCAATCATCCTTTCTCAAGGATTTTCCTTTCGCGATGTTCGGCATTGAACCGGAAAGTTTGTTGGATGTTTTTTCACATTCGCCGGAGCGTGCAGGGGCTTTACTTCGTGCATTTATGGAAATCATCTATGGCTATGACATGCGCGTAGAGCATTGGATGTTTGCGGCACTGCGGGCATATCAAAAGATGCATGGCAATTATTTTGAAGATCTTGAAACAGCTGCACAGCAATTTCTTGCCGAGCATGGTTGGAAAACAAAGCATACAGTTACCGGTGAGCAAATGCACCGTGTACTGACGAAAAAATATAAGTATATCATAGATGAAACAACTCTTCCCAATTATGCTGATTTGAAGAGGTTTCGCTCGGTATTTGTACCCGGTGAAATAAAAGGTCGAGTCAGTAAACCCGCTCATTTACTCATTAATCCACGACTCCTGCCGCGCCAAAAAGCATTTATCATGGCACGTGAAGTAGGTTTCGCCTACTTAAATGTTGCAGAGCGTCCACGAACTTCGTCATGGCTGAATGTGGAGTCTTTTGATCAAGTATTTAATAATTTTCGCGCATCATACTTTGCCGGTGCACTCATGATGAATCGGGAAACGATGATTGCTGATTTGCAGAAAATGTTTCAAAAGAAGCAATGGGATGAAAAGTATGTGCGATCTATTTTATCGCGGTATGAAGTTACACCGGAAATGTTTTTGTTTCGTCTCACGGAATTAGCATCGAAGTTTTTCGGATTGGAAAAATTACATTTCTTCCGATTCAATCACGATCTCGATCGCAATACCTTTCGACTTATAAAATTCCTCAATATGT
>DHLT01000244.1:4820-5924 GCA_002405405.1 Ignavibacteria bacterium UBA4661
GGAGGAAAATGAAGCACATTGTCGGCGGTGGTTGCCGATTTCAATTCTCAAAAACCTTGCTCTTATGAAAAAGCAAACATTAGGAGCAAATAGTATTATTGCTGTGCAACGATCACGAATTGTCGGTACAGAAACCGAATATTTTACCATTGCCTTTGCTCGCTCGCTTGCGTTGAATGAACGTTCTGATACAAGCGTCGCAATTGGTTTTTTGATGGATGAACAATTTAAAAAGACCGTGAAGTTTTGGAGTGACCCCGGTATTCCGATTGTTCAAGTCAATGAAACATGCGAACGCTGTCCGCTGACCGACACGCAATGTAAAGAGCGTGTTGCACCTCCGTTCGTACATCGCGCCGAACATCAACAAGCAATTCAAGAAAAAGCACTTGCCCACATCACAGCTGATATGCGTGCGCGGTAACTGTGTTCCACGAAATACACATGAGAAATGCAATCTGTTGAAATGACTCTTGCACGACGACACTTTTTCTTGTATGTTGTATTAACCAAAAGGTTAAATCAAAAGGTTTAACCTTATGTGTAGTTTTCTTTGTTACTATGTCAAAACTATCATCTCATACCTCTCAACGGAAACAGCAAGCAGAATCCGCTACCCTCCCAAAGAGTATGCGCAAGTCTGTGACTGCTCGTAGCCAAACGCTCGCCGATGTTGTGAACAAAAAACGGCAATCGTCAGCAAAGCAGACAAGGGTAAAGCAATCATCAACAAGTAAAGCTGAGCTGCTTTCGACCGAAGAGAAAATTATCCGTGCTGCGCACAGTGAGTTTGTCAAGAAAGGGTTTGATGGTGCACGGATGCAAAAGATTGCTGATGTAGCGGGTATTAATAAAGCATTGCTGCACTATTACTTTCGCTCAAAAGAGCAACTCTTTTCGGCAGTATTTGTAGCACTTCGAGATAGCATGGTGCAGGGTATTCTTGGTAAGATCGAGAAGAGTACAACTCTGCGTGAGGCGGTTACAGCAATTGTTACTGCTCAAATTGAGGTCAATCTTCAGCATCGAGGATTATATCTTTTTGTTCTCAGCGAGCTGTCACGCAAGCCGGAGTTAATTCACTCAATGTTTCAGAGAGATCAA
>DHLT01000127.1:0-10562 GCA_002405405.1 Ignavibacteria bacterium UBA4661
AATGCTTGTTCGCAAGTTTTTTTCTTTGTGGGCCCAGAGGGATTTGAACCCCCAACCAACGGATTATGAGTCCGCTGCTCTAACCGTTGAGCTATAGGCCCGCTTTTTCTATAGGACTTATCCTAAGAAAGAACAGCAACTAAACAGAACAGCAATCTACAAAGATTTTTTTTTTGTCAGTAATTATTAAAGAGTCCGATAAAAACTCCAAACTGCACATATCCGCCTCGTGCAAAGGACAGATCAGGAGTATTCTGCACTGCGATTCCCGAACCACTCATCTCCCATGCACTCAAAAAACCAACTGTGTAACCAGCACCAAAACGAAGCATTGAAAATGATGTTAATGAATACTCAACATTGATACTTGGCTGAAGAAGGAGCATACTTGTTTGCATGCGTGATGAAACAAAGGCTGTCCCGATTGGGAATACAATGGGCTGAGTAAGTGAATACTCTGAAAATTCGAGAGTTTCACGCCCAAAACCAATACCACCTCCAATACCAATTGCAACATGACGCCAGGGAGTAACCATATACTCCACAAGCATATTGGTCATACTAATACCAACTTCTAATGATCGCTCTCGATTACCACTTAGTGTATGAGTTTGACGATTTGTCCCGAATTTTCCCTCAAGACCAATACGCAGATTATCAATGACACCTGAAGAGATAACACCGCTGGCACCGGATAAGTACACGAACCCGGGATACGTAATATCATTTTGCAAGAACTCTCTTGCGACAGTTTGTATACCGCTATTCTGCCATGCCATAAATGTACCGATAAAACCGCCACTAAAACCAAAATAAGGTATTGTACATCGATCATTAATTTCGACAAGCATTGAGCGTTCCTCCTCGCTCATAGGATCTTGAGCATAGCTCTTGATGGTGCAAGCAAATGCAAATAAAAGACTCCAAATAAATCTTGCAGTACAAGACCTCAACCACGCTATACTCTTCTGATGCTTCATGCGTTAATCTCGATAATTGGTCAAATAATCATGCAAACGTTGTCCTTCGGCTTTATCACTTTGTGCCAATTCTGCTTGCAGTCGCCATGCATCTTTTTCTCTGCCACCCTGGCGTAATGCCATACCTAAACCAAACTGCGCTCTCGAATCAGCAGGATCAACTTTGAGTACATCTTTATATGTTGCAATTGATTCTTCAAAATTTTTCGCCGCCAAATATGCTCCTGCAAGACCATATAGAGCATCATACGATTGCGCATCTTCTTTCAATGCTTTTTTGAATGTCTCAATAGCTTCAGCGTATCGTCCTTTGCTGAAAAACTCTTGGGCTTTGATCAAAAAATTCATGAAGACAGGATTTGCCGCATTAGCGATGATATCATCAACAGCTATTAAGGCAAGATTTTTCTTTGTTTCTTTTGCAATAACGAGGGTCCGAGCGAGTTTATCATACCATGTTTGATATGTAGGTGATAATACCATGATAAAAAATGGTAGTGACAATACGGCAACGAGAGGTAAAAGCAAACCACTTTTTTCTATCCCCATACTTGGGTCAGACGCTTGAAACACTTCATGTCCATATTCTTTCATCACAATAGGCGAAAGCCCGGAGACTAGAATAACAACAAGATATTCCACTAAAACTAATGGCGGTAGAATCGTCATGATTTTACCGATTGTTCGGATAAATATTTGCAAAATATTTGGTCGATAACCATACATATCTGCTGTTGCGATGCGCAACATAAATTTACCCGGCGAGCCTCGATCACCAAAACTATCCATGACGATAAAAAATAGCGCACACAATCCTACGAAGTATTTGTTTGCTTCAATAAGCGTTTCTAATCGAGCAGGGATAGTCGGTTTAGCAAAAGCAATCCATATAATGGTTGCCGTCATTGCAAATGAAAGCAAGAACAGCATATCGATTAATCCTGCAACTAATCGCTTGATCAGTCCAGCCGGAGGTCGTATTGTAAAAATGAGCGGTATCTGCTGTTCATTCAGTGCTGATTGACTTCTGTCAGGTTTCGGAGGACTTGGACGATTCATACGTGCCACAATCCGTCGAGAAATTTTCTTCCACAATGAACGATCAAGAACAATTAGAAGTGTTGCAATTCCTACGATCTCACCAATCAGCATACTGGAATGAAGCTGAATATCGTGCTGTGCGTCATACATCATCCCACACCCTCGCGGAGGTGTGTAATCGGGCTGTGGGTCATTGGAAATAAACGCCCAGACTAGGCGATTAGCATATAACTCTCGAATGATAAATTTTGGTGTTTGAAGACTCGATTCACCTTCGGCAGTAGAATCTGCTCCACTATTGTTTATTGGTGCTTCTATCTGCGGTGAGACAGACCGAACACCTTGGGCTTGTTGGGCAATCATTTCTTTGATAGCAGTACTTGAATATCGCGACAATTTGGTAGTATCATTGGCTAAACGCGGATCGAGCACAGTCAAGCTTGCTCGGTATGGTACGAATAAGACCGAACCAAGTAGCACCATCGTGCCTACAAACCATATAATCCGACGAAGTAAAACCATAGAGTAAAAAAAATGCTACACCATCGTGTAGCATTTTACAAAAATCGTGCTAACTCTTTCCATTCTTTTACTCACGTGAGTATGGATTGACAAACCAGACATCACCGGCACTGAGTGTAACCATGAATCTGCCAAACGCCTCTCGCAGAATACTTGTGTTTGTTGTTTCACGAGTACCGAATGTCAAAGATAAATCAATACGTGCTCGCGGAGTCAGTGGAATTTGCGCACCTACGGAGCCATATATTTCCGACAGCGGTGCATTTCGTATCGAGACATACTGCTGATTGATGCCTACACCCGCTGTATAACTCCACCGCTCAAACCATGACGACGAGAAGTTTGTTTCCCCTTGATAATGAGTACCTATACTATAACGTGACGAGCGCTTGAATTGTGCAATACCACCATTACGATATGTGGTAGCGGAGAAATCACGCGTTAAATAATCAAAACCTATTGTTGTTCGACCAAGCTTATACGATGCTCCCAAACCTATAGTTGTTGCATAATTAGGGTTCACGGGATTTTCAATGAGTGTTGTATCAAACACTTCGTTAGCACTGACAATTGCAGCATAAAACCTGCGTGATCGGGTCATACGTAATGTTTGTGGAGTCGAGAATACTGCTCCTAGAGTAAGATTCTCAATACCTGTATAGGAAATACCTGTTTGCCACAATAGTCCATTGAATACATCTTGTGTTTCATCGAAAGATTGTGCAAATGTTCCCAAATCATCAAATAGTGTTGTCAGTCGAGATGAAATATTTCCAAAATAGTGATGAGCAGCAATCCCTACCGTCATGTGTTCTATCGGGCGAAATGCCCCACCGAGATACAATGTGGAAAGCCCACCAGTCGCTCGATAATCCGTTGTACGATATTGAGTACCACCCGCATACTGCAGACTATCACGCGCTTGCGTAAAGACATTCACCGTTGTTACAGGATTATATCCCATACTGATAGCAAATCCTGAAGCACTATCGACTGCAAAGATTGCGTTAATACCTGTGTAGATACTGTTATTTTGACGCAATTCCGAGTTCACTCCACTAGTTACCAAGTGTTGACGGAAGAGAAAACCCGTTTGTAGTCTTGTTGTACGAACATCACTCCAGAGAGCGGGATTCACAGTATTAATCCCATAATTTGATGGCATGGCAATGGCAGTATTCGCCATTCCTTCGTACAATGCACCAATACTTTCACGAATATCACCGAAACCAAAGATACTATAGTTTGATCCTCCCTGTGCTTGCATTACTTGTGGAATCGTACCAAGCAATACTATCATACCGATAGCGATGTATCGCTTGAATTGTCGCGTACGTTTCTGTATGTACATCTGTGATCCAACCATAATTGTAATGTAAACTGTTCTCAACAGAAGGAAGTCTTCAATTTATTTTTTTCGTGAATAGAGAATACGCAACAGTGGTCGTCGAACAGAATCCGCATTACGACCGAATAATACAACTCGTGTAGCTTGTGTATTTTCATCAGTTGCATTTAGCGAAAAGATCAAACCGTAATTATCACGACCAAAAAGCCATCGCTGAATCAGGCGCGTGATATTAGCTGTATAACGCCCTGTTGCTGCATCTCGTGGAAGTGCTTGAAAATCGTTGAAGAAGTTTGACCCGACGAATGTTGTATCTGGTGCAACACGTGCCAAAATCGTCGAAGGCAATCCCTCTGTGCCGAGGGTACTTCGTACAGAGTCAGGGGTAACAAAAAGATCAGCACGATGAATAATAGCAAGGCTTGGAATATTGGCAAGATTAAAAAATAATTTTGATCGTAATGCTGACGCACCTTGCATAACAATCTCATTATTGCTTGCAAACGCTTGCAATGGGCGTGCAAATGATGTCTGATAAATACCTGAAAATGTCCGTAACTGCTCCACAGTATCGGTGGGTCGTCGATAGCGAATAGAGATAATAGGGGTAACTCCACTACCTGCACCATAGAATGATGAGATTACTGTAGAGTTTGCATTCGGTAGAAATGCCAAACCATACGTTGTTGCTCTGGCAATTGAATCAGGTGTGTTCATCCATTGAACAGCTAATGCTCGATTAACCGGAATCTGGATCACAGCTTGGGTAGTCTGCAATGTACCAACATCGTTGTATGATGCAATAGTTCTAGTACCATACAATGCGCCTGTTTGCTGACGCTGGGCGAGCGTATCATCTGTTGCTAAGGGCGTCCACTCTTTTAGGACTTCAACAACACGAAACGATAAGCGACCCGCTCCGATATTTCCATAACCATACAACACGGGTACAATTGTCATCGTGCATGAAATAATATCACGATCTTGCACGCCGGTACTACTGTCCGGCTGTGAAAATCGTACAAACGAATACATTTCTAAATCATTTGACCTACCCAAGAAAAAATTTCCGTTGCCAATTGGTACGATAGCCCGACCATTTTGTACACCGGTGATCAACGGACTTGTTTCGCTTGACAGCGATGTCAGAAGCAATGTATCGGTAACAAACTCTGATCCTACCTCATTCGGCAAGTCATTGACAATACAGCCGCCTAATGACACACCAAGTAGAGCAATCATTGTAGTAACGAAAATGCGAACCCTTTTGACTTGATAGGACATGGAAAGGTCAGGCGCAAGACTAAGCGTAGTATTCTTTATGGTAGAAGTAATCTTACTTGCCACTGTACGGGGTGTGGTACTTGCTTTCATGCCTCTATTCTTTATTCTACTCTCTATATGATTCATATTCTAGATACATAGTTATCACAAAACTTATTTTTCTACCGACAATGAAGTGCAACGACAATGTTGTACACTCATTTTGTTTTGTCTAAAGTAGCCATAAGTGCGCGATAAATCCCGTCATACTGCTTAGAAGATTTTGACCATGTAAAATCAGAACTCATAGCATTTTTAATCAGCCCCATCCACTGCTCTTTATTTTGGTAGGTTACTAGTGCTTTATCAATAGCTTTGAGCATTGCGCCTGCTTCAAATTTTACAAAAGTAAATCCATTACCTTGGGCTGTTTTTGGACTAAATTCTTTGATCGTATCTGCCAAACCACCTACAGCATGTACAATCGGAATTGTGCCATATACACACGAATACATTTGATTCAGACCACATGGCTCAAATAGTGAGGGCATCAAGAACATATCAGCTCCTGCTTCAATTTGGTGAGCAAGAATCTCATCAAAGCCAATTTTGACACTCAACTTTTTAGGATATTTTTTCATTAGACTTAACAGCATCTGCTCGATCTTTTTATCCCCTTCACCAAGAATTACCATTTGAATATCTTTTTTGAGCAAACTTTCAGCCGCCTCTTTGAGAAGAGCAAATCCTTTTTGTTCAACCAAACGAGAAATCATTGCAATGACCGGCGTTGCTTCATTGTACTGCAAACCAAACTTTTTGACTAAATCAATTTTATTATCTTCTTTTTTATCAAGATCAGCAAAGGTAAATCGGCGTGCAATAGTCTTGTCTTTGTCAGGTGACCAAATAAGCGGATCAATACCATTAAGAATTGGCGTGAACACTGCTTTACGTTTTTTCAGGATATCATTTAAGCCATTACTCAACTTTGCATCAGCAAGAATTTCTTTTGCATATCCTTCGCTTACGGTTGTTATGTGGTCTGCGTAAATCATCCCAGCCTTAAGGAAATTGAGTTTCCCTTTATGCTTGAAGTTTTCAGCAACCTCAGCAGGCAATCCTGTTTTAGCAAATGCTTCTTTGAAAGGGAACTCACCTTGATTGGCGATATTATGAATTGTCAATACAATTTTTGTTGCTTTAAACTTATCAGGGAACATGACACGCATATAAGCAGCTGTCAAGGCTGTTTGCCAATCATTGACATGCACTACATTGGGTATCCACCCAAGCAGCAAACAAGTTTGAACTACAGTTTTATTAAAGAAAATGAACCGCTCATCATTGTCCTCATAATCTGCACCCGTTTCAGGATCTGCATACAAACCCCACTTTGAATCATAGTAGTGATGGTTCGTCGTCATATACGCTTGCACTTTTTGACGGGGATTCGTAATTGATGAAGATTTCACTGTTGCCAGCTCTGTGCGTTCGCCTACCGAAACAGGAATATCCTTGAGACGATTGATCTCATGAATACGATTTTTTCGCTCGCTAATAGCACCATATTTGGGAAGCATCACGCGAATGTCGTGCTCCAAGTCACGAAGAGCAATTGGTAAACCATATGCCACATCAGCAAGTCCCCCTGTCTTAGCAATTGGATAAATCTCACTGGCTACGAATAGAATGCTGAGTGGTTTTGGCGCATTGCGGTCTCGCGTTTTTGCCTTGCTCATCGGCGTTTCCTTTGAAAAGACGCTCTCTGCTATACTTTAAACATGAAAGAGAAAGCGGGCGAAAAAAAATTTGATTTGAATCAATAAAGCATCAAAAATACGGAATTTTTACCGTACTTTCAATCTGAAAGGCAGTCTTTCCTTGAGTGTGCATTCCAAGCATGCCAATTGATCATTTTTTTGTATCTTACGAATTGTATTTATTCTGTAATCACTGTTTTGCTTTATGTCATTGTACAAAAAGCAAAGCATCATTTTTTACTTCGTGAGGAATGCTATGGCGGCTCTGAAAGATTATATCGTCAATCCGGTTGAAGTTAGACACGAGGTTTCAGTAGAAACCAGTATCTACGAAGCCATCGGTGCTATGGGGTTTCGTGCCCGTCAAATTAATGATGACATCAAAGCACAGCTAACAGCACGAATGCGTCATATTGATCCACTTGAAGATGAAACCGAGTTCGGTAATTACGATCAGCTACAGATCAGCAAAGAGTTTGACCGCATTTCCAAACCAACCTTTCTTGCAATGAAAGAAATTCAGGAAGGCAATCTTGAGTTTCGTGTCGAACGCCGTTCGATAGCTCCTGTGCAAGAGGGCGAAGCTCCAACAAAAAAACTGCGTAAGAAATAAGTCGGTGGGTCGCATACCCAATATCTCCTTGTGAGAGGCTTGAAGAATAGATGCTCTTGAGAAAATTTCTCAAGAGCATTTTTTGTCATGTATCTACACTGCCATATTCTTTTTTGGTATGTTTGCGTACTTAGTTATCTGCTCTATGTTTTTCTGTTTATTCTTCTGATAGTGCTTTCTTCCTGATTTTCTTCTTTCTTGATTCTCCATGGCTGAACTTATTGAACTTCCCATTCTGCAACCTGCTACATCATCATCTGAGCATACCTCAAATAATTCCCTCCTTGATGAAGGTCGTCGTCCCGCATGGCTCAAAGTGAAGGCTCCTGGCGGTGAAAACTATGCCATGCTGAAAGGCATGATGCGTTCAAAAAAATTACATACAGTATGTGAAGAAGCACGATGCCCTAATATCTCCGAGTGCTGGAGTGCAGGCACAGCTACATTTATGATTTTAGGTGATACTTGCACTCGCTCTTGTGGCTTTTGTGCAGTAAAGACAGGTCGTCCACTCATGCTTGATACGCAAGAACCACAACGTGTTGCAGAAGCAGTGCATTCTATGAATTTACGCCATACAGTCATTACTTCCGTTAATCGTGATGAATTGGCTGATGGTGGTTCTATCGTTTTCTCTGAAACTATTCACGCAGTGCGCACAATGAATCCTGGTGTAACAATTGAAGTCTTAATTCCCGACTTCAAAGGAAAAAAAGAAAATCTGCAACGCATTTTTGATGCACGACCCGATATCCTTAATCATAACACTGAAACGGTACCCCGTTTGTACCGTCGTGTGCGCCCCCAAGCCAAATATCATTGGACATTAAGCGTACTTGAAGAGTCAAAAAAACAAGGACTTCGTACCAAAACAGGCATCATGCTCGGTCTTGGTGAAACTCACGAAGAATTAGTACAAGTGATGAAAGACTTACGCTCAGTGGGTACAGATATTCTTACGCTTGGTCAATATCTACAACCAACAAAACTTCATCTTCCTGTTGAACGTTTTGTTCATCCTCAAGAATTTGCCGAGTATAAACATATTGGCGAAGATATGGGTTTTGACTTGGTTGAGTCAGGTCCTCTTGTACGCTCTTCGTACCATGCAGAGCGACACGTGTGATAACTCATCAGTGTAACTTCATATCACAACTATTGTATGCTTATCACAACCAAGCCCTTGAACATTCCTGCTCAAGGGCTTTGTTATTATCGCCACATTTTTTATTACAAGGATTTACTGTAGAGTAATATTAACACGTCCTGCGCTACGTGCATTAAGAATGGCATTACCATTATTAATGCTCTTCGTATTCACTACCATGATTTCGACAACAGCATTTCCAGCGTTCAATGTTTGTAATTCTGCCGCTGTAAATGTTACGGTTGTTGCTGAATTATCAGTTGTTCGTTTGGTGATAGGTTTTACTTGTGATGTTCTATTTTGGCTACCACCTTGTGATCTCGTGCCGGAAAGACTTGTAGGAGCATTCCGTACAACAGCGAAAACTGTCGATCCTGCACCTAATGCTCCCCAATTCACCGTTAATGTACCACTCCTTTCTACTGTTGATCCTGCGGTTGGTGCAGATATACTTACTGCATTTGGTACATCAATACTATTATCTGAAAGTGTATAACCCGTTACAGAGAAGACCGCTGTCATACCCGTATTAGCCAATGGTATAAAGGTTGGCGTTACACCTCGTACTGGTAAAGGATAAGAAAAGAGTAAACCACGACGGGAACCCCCACTACGCCCACCACCACCAAAGAAGGGATTACCACGGCCACTATCGGGTTGCGTTGGTAAAATTTGCCCCATGCTATATGTTGCGCCATTAATCGCTACACCAACATTCGTAATTGTTCCAATGGTCGAACTAAACTGACCTGAAGCAATACCTCCTAAGGTGCCAGTCGTTGTTGTTACACGCTCCAAGGATAATTCCGCTTGAGGGCATTGTCCGCGCAGTTGATCAACAAAAGGCTTACCTGTGGTATCTGTCACCCATGTAACGGCGGTTAAAACATCATCATTAGCAGCTGCAATACTTGTGTCGTTCACATTAAACGGATCAGTTTGACTGCATGATGTCAATGCCATCAAAGTCATTGCTAATAACCACAAACCAAAAATGCGAGCGTGCAATGCACGGTGACTATACAGAATACGCATGATACTACTCCCAAAAAAAAGAAAAAAGATAGAACTTATACCTATTGCTTTTAGAGTAAAAACAATAAGAGGGAATCAAAAAAT
Organism: Ignavibacteria bacterium UBA4661; assembly: GCA_002405405.1. Lineage (GTDB taxonomy): Bacteria > Bacteroidota > Ignavibacteria > Kapaibacteriales > UBA4661 > UBA4661. The sequence goes on from DHLT01000127.1 coordinate 9,797, forward strand.
CATACGTGTACCGATAATAATAATACAGAGTGTATTTGTGTGAGTTACTGTTGACAATACTGTACGGCTTCGTAGCATCTTGTCAGATAAGACATTAAGTTCAGAGATAATACTTACTATGTCCTGTCTATAAGTAAGAACACATGACATTGAAAAGCGTTTCAACTTTTTGATATTTTTTTTGATTACTTCTATTTAGCTTCTTGAACTATGCAAAAAAAAACGCGAAGCACTTTGTGCTCCGCGTCATAAAAAGGATAGAAAGAGATTATCTTTTGTGGATACAACTATTACTCGTTTATCTGCCCATTTGTTGACTCATTTGATGTGGGACGCTTCATCAAGGCTAAGGGAAACAGCACACAATATGCAACTACCAAAACAACTGGCGCTATACGAATAGCAATAGGATTTGCCCACTTTTCCAAGTACTGTGCGGGATCCGATGTATTAGCAGTCATCATTAAAGCATAGCCAACCACTAGAGCACCAAAGGCAAGTATAAAGTACCGCAAATTCCCATTACTCAATGGAAATGACCACTGTACTGCAGGAGTTTGACGTGATTGAGAAGAACGTGCTTTTGATGATGTTCGCGTTGCTGATGATTGTTTTGTCTGCTTTGCCATATTTTTTGATAAGAATAGTTATTAGAATCAGGACACCTAAGATACTTAATCTTGCAGTGCTTGCAAAGAAAATGCCCATAATGTTTTTCAAGGTATCATAGGGTCTTCAACTACTTGAACCTGAATATCGTTGCAAA